>JALZHT010000456.1 GCA_030860645.1 Acidobacteriota bacterium | reverse complement strand
CCGGAGACCTGACCGTCGGCGGGAATCTCGGGAGAGTTGAGCGCGTCGAGCGCCGCCTGCGAGCCGGGCGGGAAGGCGACCGCCGCCCCGGACACGCCGGCGCGCGCGGGCGCGCCCTCCGAACGGCAGACGCGTTCGAAGAGCGCCTTGAAGCGCGAGTGGGGGCGCAGCGGGTCGAGCGGCGTCTCGGTGCGTATCCAGCAGAGCCACGCCTCGCCCTGCTCGTAACCGTCTTCGAGGAGCGCCAGCGCCTCGTCGAACTCGCTGAGCGCGGCGTGGACGAGCGCGACGTGATAGGGCGAGACGTAGCGCGCGCGCGCCATCTCGACCAACTGCGCCACGACGGCGCGCGCCTCCTCGCGGCGGCCCGCCATCGCGCAGGCGTAGCCCAGAAGCCCCAGCACGTTCGGGCTTCCGCCCGAGACGGCGCACGCCCTGCGCGCCGCCTCGACCGCCTCGCCGTGGCGGCCGAGCGCCGTCAGCGCGCGGCTCTCGGTGTAGAGGCCGAGGACGAAGTTCGGCTCGGCCCCCAGCACTTTGCGGTTCTCGGCGAGGCAGTCTTCGTAGCGGCGGGCCTGGTAGTAGACCCAGGCGAAAGACTGCTGGAGCGTCGGCGAGTCGGGGGCGATCTCCTGCGCCCGGCGCGACGCGGCCACGGCCTCCTCGAAGCGGCGCACCGAGGCGAGGTGGAAGCCGTACCACTGGTGCGCGCTCGCGTAGTTCGGGTTCAGCCCGACGGCGCGCCGGAAGTACCGCTCGCTCGTCTCCCACTCGCACTGCGCGTGCGACGCGAAGCCGAGCGCCGCGTAGGCTTCCGACGAAACGGGGTCGAGCGCGGCGGCGCGCGCGGCCGCCTCCCTGGCCGCGCCGTAACACTCGCGCGGCGGCAGGACGCCGAGCACGCCGAGCCAGTTGTAATAATCCGCGATGCCGGCGTGCGCCGCGGCGTAGGAGGGGTCGAGGGCCGCCGCCTCGTTGAAATGGACGATGGCTTTGGCGAAGCCGTCCTCGGCCATCGAGTTCCAGTGGAGCCGCCCGCGCAGGTAAGCCTCGTAAGCCTCGGGGCTGTTCGTGCCGCGCCGCGCCGGCGCCCCGTCCGCACGCTCCCGCCGCTCCTCTCCCGTGAGACGCGGGAGCAGCTCCTTCGCCACCTTCTCGGAGAGCGAGTCGTGCAGGGCGAGGATGTCAGCGTGCGACTCGTCGAAGCGCGCGGCCCACAGCGGCGCGCCGCGTTCGACGGCGATGAGCTGCACCGAGACGCGGACGCGGTCGCCGGCGTGGAGGATGTGGCCGTCTACGACGTAGTCGGCCGCGAGCTGGTGGCCGGCCGAGACCGGGTCGGCGTCCTCGCTCGCGAAGCGCATCACCGAGCTGGTCGGGCGCACCGTGATGCCGCGCGTGTTCGAGAGCCGCGTGATGAGCGCGTCGGCCAGCCCGACGCCGAGGAAGTTGCCGGTGTCCCCGCCGGGCGCGGAGTGCAGCAGCTTGAAGGGCAGGACGGCCACCGCCTTCTGCGACGCCTCGCGCGGGCCGCCCCGAACCTCCTCGCGCGGCCTCGGGAGGGAGGGTAAGAAGGCGGGCGCGGCGACGGGCACGCCCGCGAGGTGGCGGCCGATGTCCTCGGAGAACTCCTCGACCGACTGGTAGCGCGCCGCCGGCTCCTTGCGCATGGCCTTCATGACGATCCGGTCGAGGCCGCCCGACAACTCGCGCCGGAGCGCCGCGGCGCTCGCGCCGCGGTAGCGGCCGACCAACTCGGGCGTAATCTCCAAGACCTGGTCAGGCTCGTCCGGGGCCTCCAACTCCTCGACGCGGCCGACCGCCGCCGAGGGCAGTTCGGGCTCTTCCTCGCAGACGAGGCGCGCCACCTCGTGCGGCGGCAGGCGGTCAAGGCGGAACGGGTGGTGGCCGGTCAGAAGCTCATAGAGGAGCACGCCCAGGCTGTAGAGGTCGGAGAGCGGCGTGGCCGGCTCGCCGCGGAGTTGCTCCGGGGCGGCGTACTTCGGCGTCATCATCCGCATCGCCGTCAGCGTCGGGTCGATGGTGTCGGCCGCGATGTCCGGGTTGAGAATCTTGGCGATCCCGAAGTCTAAAAGCTTGGGCGCCCCGTCGGCCGTGACGAGGATGTTACTGGGCTTGATGTCGCGGTGGATGATGAGGTTCTGGTGCGCGTAGTGGACGGCGGAGCAGACCTCGCGGAAGAGCTTGAGCCGCTCGGCCACAGACAGTCGGGCGTTGTCGCAGAAGCGGTCGACGGGGAGGCCCTGGATGTACTCCATCACGAAGTAGGGCAGCCCGTCGTCGGTCGTCCCGCCGTCGAGCAGGTGCGCGATGTTGGGGTGGTCGAGCGTGGCGAGGATTTGGCGCTCGTTGCGGAACCGCCTGAGGACGAAGTCGGTGTCCATCCCGCGGCGGACGAGTTTGATGGCGACGCGGCGATGGAACTCGTCGTCGGCGCGGACGGCCAAATAAACAGCGCCCATCCCGCCGCGGCCGATCTCGCGCACCACCTTGTAGGAGCCGATCCGCCGGCCCGTCATCGGGGCGGCCGCCTCCTCCATCTGCCGCTCGATGGCCGTCACCTGCCGCACGTCGAAGGCCGGGTCGGCGATGAAGCCGCCGGCCTCCGCGTCGGCGCGCAGCAGGCGCTCGACCTCGGCCCGCAGCCCGGCGTCCGCGCCGCAGGCTTCAGTTAGGAATTTCTCTCGCGCTTCGTGAGGGAGGTCGAGGGCCCGACCGAAGATTTCTTCGACCTGTTTCCAGCGTTCGGGGGACATAGCTCAGGTGCCGGGGCCAGGGAAAACGGTCGGCGGAAAGCCGCGTTAGTCGAAGGGGGATTTTAACCCGTCACCCGTCACCCCTTCTGCACTTGGTCGTAGAGCCACGCGCGGGCCATGCGCCACTGGCGGATGACGGTGGCCGTACCGATGCCGAGGACTTCGGCCGTCTCCTCGATGGAGAGGCCGCCGAAGAAGCGCAGCTCGACGATGCGGCTCTTCTGCGGGTCGATCTCGGCCAGCCGGTTCAAAGCCTCGTCGAGCGCGACCATCTCCTCGGCCTTCTCGGCCGAGACGACGGCCGCCTCGTTGTCTTCGAGCGAGAGCTTGACGCCGCCCGAGCCGCGCTTGGCCGCCATGTGGCCGCGGGCGTGGTCAACGAGGATGCGGCGCATGGCCTGGGCCGCTACGCCGAAGAAGTGCGCGCGGTTCTGCCAGCGCACCTCGCGCTGGTCAATCAGCTTCAAATAAGCTTCGTGGACGAGCGCCGTGGCCTGGAGGGTGTGGTCGGAGCGCTCGCGGCGCAGGTAGCGCGAGGCGAGCTGGTGCAGCTCGCGGTAGACGAGCGGGAGAAGATTCTCCAGCGCCTCGCGGTCGCCGCTGCCCCACTTCAGGAGGAGTTGTGTGACATCAGGTGTTGAAGACATAGACAGTACAGCCGTCAGACGCGGCGGGCCAGATTTTGGATGCCGCCGAGAGGATAGAAATTGCTCCGGGGCAAGTCAAACGCAAATAGAGGTTCGGGTTAAAGGGATTTTAGATTTTAGATTTTAGATTTGCGATTGAAGACGACGGCCGCGCTGTCTCCAAATCAAAAATCAAAAATCAAAAATCAAAAATCCCTTTAACCCGCGACCCGAAACTCCGTTTGACTTCGGAGCCGCGGGCAGTGTTATTGTCACTCCCCGCCGCCGCGGGCCGGGCCGCCGGGCCTCGGCCGCGGGGCCGGCGGGCGGCCGTAAATCGCTGATTTGAAAGAAGAATCCCGCCGCGCGGCGGGCGGCCCCGCGCGCCGCG
>JALZHT010000455.1 GCA_030860645.1 Acidobacteriota bacterium | reverse complement strand
GGCCTGCTCGAAGAGCGCGCCGGCTCGATGGCCGAGGCGCTCGGCCGGCTCGCGCTCGTCGCGGGGCAGTTCGAGCGCGACTACCGCGCGGCACTCGTGGAAGTTCTGCGCACGCGCCTGCCGGCGGCGGTCTGCACCGTCTACTACCCGCGCTTCCCCGACCCCGTGCTGCAAAGGCTCGCCGTCACGGCGCTCGCGCACTTCAACGACGCCATCGTCCGCGCGGCCACAGCCTCGGGCCTGCCGCTCCTCGACCTCCGGCTCGTCTGCGACTCCGACGCCGACTACGCCAACCCTATCGAGCCTTCCGCGCGCGGCGGCGAGAAGATCGCCCGCGCCATCGCCCGCCTCGTCGCCGAGCACGACTTCGCGCGCGGCCGCACGCAGGTCTTCACGGGTTAAAGGAGACGCCTTCGGGATGTGGAACGAGAGGGGCAGGACGGGGCGGGCGCTGTCGGCGCTGCCTGGCTACTGGCTACTTTCTCCGAATGACACCAAAAAAGAATAGGGGTATGATGTGGGGCATCCCCAGAGCGCCGGTGTCCAAGTCTTCAGTTTGAGCTATCTCCCACCGGACTGCCGCGCCGCCGAGTCAAGATTCAGGAGGAGGAGAGACATGGCAACGGCCACCACCAGCGACCGCGGGACAATCGCGCCCGATCTGGACAAACACCCGAAGGGACTCTACGTCCTCTTCGCCACGGAGATGTGGGAGCGCTTCAGCTTCTACTCGATGCTGGCGCTCTTCACCCTCTACATGCAGAACACCGAGGAGGGGTTCGGGTGGACGGCCGACCGGGCGACCGGGCTGTACGCCAACTACCTGATGTTCGTCTACGCGAGCCCGCTCATCGGCGGCTGGCTGGCCGACAAAAAGCTGGGCTACCGCCGGGCGGTGATGATCGGCGGCTTCTTCTTCATGGCCGGCCACCTCCTGCTCTCCTTCCGCTCGCTCACGGCCGTCTACGCCGCCCTGACCTGCCTCGTCATCGGCAACGGGCTGTTCAAGCCGAACGTCTCGACGATGGTCGGCAACCTCTACCCGGAAGGCAGCCACCTCAAAGACCGGGCCTACAACATCTTCTACATGGGCATCAACATCGGGGCCTTCCTCGCGCCGGTGGTGATGGAGATCGTCAAGCAGCGGTTCGGCAACCACCCGGCCTTCGCCGTCGCCGCCTTCGGGATGGTCATCTCGGTCGGCATCCTCTGGCGGTTCAAGCGCCACGTCGAAGACCCGCAGCCGGGCGCGATCCTCGAAGAGCCGCCGGGCGACACCGCGCCGGTCACGACCGACCTGCCGCCGAAGGGCGTGAGCCGGCAGACCGAGGCCGACGGGAGACAGACCCCGACGACGCCCGGCGGGATGTTCGCGCGCGACGCGCACGCCGCGCGGGCGGGCTTGATGGAGGCGGTGCCGGAGTGGAAGCGCGTCCTCGCGCTCTGCGTCATCTTCGCCATCGTCATCGTCTTCTGGATGGTCTTCCACCAGAACGGCTCGACGCTCACCTACTGGGCCGACGACAACACGGACTGGAACGTCTCGGGCACGATCTCGAACGCGATCAACCCGTTCTGGGTCGTCACGCTGACCTTCCCGCTCGTCTGGCTCTGGAAGCTGCTCGACCAGAGGGGCAAGGAGCCCTCGACGCCGACGAAGATGGCGGTGGGGATGACGCTCACGGGCCTCTCCTTCTTCATCCTCTTCGCCGCGGCGCGCGCCGGCGAGAGCCGCGCGGTCAGCGAGGGCATGTACGCCTCGGGCAACTTCCGCGTGACCGACCGCACGCTGATGAACCTGCGGGCCGAGGGCGTCCCCGAGGAGGTGCTGCGCGCCCTGGACGCGGCGGACGGGAAGGGGAACTTCGTCATCAAGGGCAAGAAGTTCGGCGGGCAGGAGAAGTTCATGGAGGCGCTCAACGGGAGCCTCGGCCCGGAGGCGGCGCGCCACGCGCCGGCGATCATGCGGCAGTCCTACCTGTTCCGCGTCTCGCCCCTGTGGCTCATCCTCGCCTACGCGGTCGTGACGCTGGGCGAGCTGATGCTCTCGCCGATGGGCCTCTCGCTGGTCTCGAAGGTCGCGCCGATCAGGATGCGCGGGCTGATGATGGGCGGCTGGTTCGTCGCCACCGCCATCGGCAATAAGCTGACGATGATCGGCGTCTACTGGGATCAGTGGTGGCAGTCCTCCTTCTTCGCCGTCCTCGGGGCCTCGGCCCTCTTCATGGCGGTCGTGCTCGTCCTGCTGCTGCGGCCGCTCAAGAAGGCGATGCCGGGGGTCTGAGCCGAGCGAGTGGCCGGTAGCCCGTAGACAGTAGGCCCGCGCCGTGAAAGCTGACGCTGACACGCCGGCGGTTCGCCGGCGCAGGCTTCTCTACTGACTACCGACTGCCGACTACTGACTTATGAGAAGAATCCTTACCCTCGCCCTGGTCTTCGCATCCCTGTCCTCACCGGCGCGCGCCGACGAGGGGATGTGGACGTTCGACAACCCGCCGCTGAAAATCTGGAAGGAGCGTTACGGGTTCGAGCCTCCGGCGGCGTGGCTGGAGCGCGTGCGCCTCGCCTCGGTGCGGCTCGCCGAGGTCGGGACGACCGTGGGCGGCGGCAGCGGCGCGTTCGTCTCCGCCGACGGCCTCGTCGCCACCAACCAGCACGTCGGCGCGGGCCAGCTCGCCAAGCTCTCGACCAGAGAGCGCGACCTCGTCCGCCACGGCTTCTACGCGCGCGCGCGCGGCGAGGAGTTGAAGTGCCCCGACTTCGAGGCCAGCGTCTTGGCCTCCTACGAGGACGTGACGCGGCGCGTGCAGGGCGCGGTCAAGCCGGGCGCGTCGCCCGCCGAGGCCGCCGCGCAGCGCCGGGCCGAGGTCGCGGCCATCGAGCGCGAGTCCGACCGGCAGACATCTTTGCGCTCGCAGGTCGTCACGCTCTACAGCGGCGGCGAATACTGGCTCTACCGCTTCAAGAAGTACACCGACGTGCGGCTCGTCTTCGCGCCCGAGGAGCAGATCGCCTTCTTCGGCGGCGACTACGACAACTTCACCTACCCGCGCTTCAACCTCGACGTGAGCTTCTTCCGCGTCTACGAACAGGGCCGGCCCGCGAAGACCGGGCACTTCTTCAGGTGGTCGAAAGCCGGCCCCGCGGAGGGCGACTTCGTCGTCCTCTCCGGCTTCCCCGGCGCGACCAACCGGCTGCTCACCGTCGCGCAGCTCCAGTACCAGCGCGACGTGGGCAACCCGCTCCAGATGCGCGTCTGGTCTTCGCGGCGCGACGCGCTCGCGCGCTTCGCCGGGCTGGGGCCGGAGCAGGCGCGCCGGGCGCAGTCGGCCCGCCGCTCTCTGGATAACTCGATCAAGCGGCTCGTGGGGCAGCAGGAGGGCTTGCAGAACCCGCGCTCGTTCGCGCGCAAGGAGGCGGAGGAGAAGGCGCTGCGCGACGCGGTGGCCGCGCGCCCCGAGTGGCAGCGCGCCTACGGCGGCGCGTGGGCCGAGATCGAGGCGGCCTACCGCGAGCTGCCGCGGGTGGCGAACCGCCTGGCGTTCACGACGCTCGCGCCGTCGCGGCTCGGCCAGATCGCCACGAACCTCGTCCGCCACGCCGAGGAGACGCCGAAGCCCGACGACCGCCGCCTCGAAGAGTTCCGCGACAACCGACTCGCCGCCTTCCGCCTCAGCCTGCTCTCGCCCGCGCCCGTCTACGCCGACCTCGAAGAGGCGACCCTGGCCGCCTGGCTCGCCGAGGCGCGCGCGGCGCTCGGCGCGGAAGACCCCTTCGTGCGCGCGGCGCTCGGCGGGCTGT
>JALZHT010000454.1 GCA_030860645.1 Acidobacteriota bacterium | reverse complement strand
AGACGGAAGAGCGGGGAGCCTCAAATGCTAGCCCGCGCCCCGCCCGCCGGTCAACCAAAACGGTCTGGAGTCCGGGGTCTAAGGGCTGGAGTCAAAAACCCTCTGTCTTTGACTCCAGACCCTCAGACCGGACTGTCGTAATTGACACGCGGGTGATTTCTGTATTAAAAACTGACCTTCGTTCGGCTAAACAACAAACCCCGTACAGAGAGCCTTCACGGCGCTGTGTTGGAGGCCGTGCGAGGATGCGCTCATTCTGGCGTCAGCCCAAGCAGTACAACCTTCCGGATTCGCACATCAACCGTCGGCCTTGAGTTTGCCCGCTCACAGACAGGCACATCTGGCCCTGTGGAATGGCGTTCCCTGGAGTTTATCAGGAGGAGACTCTCAATGTCAGAAGTACGTAAGTGGAGAGTGCAGGTGAGCCGCTTCGCGCTTTGCGCGGGCCTCTTGCTGTTACTCGCGAGCCCCGGCTTCGCGCAGACGGAGTCGGCGCGCATCATCGGCAACGTCACGGACGCGAGCGGCGCGGCGCTGCCCGGCGCGACCGTCACCGTCACCGAGATCGGCACCGAGCGCGCCGTCACGGCCAACGCCGGCGACGACGGCGCCTACAGCGTCGCCGGCCTCTCCCCCGGCCGCTACCGCATCGAGGTCACGCAGGCCGGCTTCAAGACGACCCGCCAGGAGGTCACGCTCGAAATCCAGCAGGTCGCGTCCCTCAACTTCGCGCTCGAAGCCGGCGGCGTCTCCGAGGTCATCGAGGTGACGGCCGACGCCCCGCTCGTCGAGGCTTCGACCTCCGCCATCGGCGAGGTCATCCAGGGCCGCCAGATCGTCGAGCTGCCTCTGAACGGCCGCAACGTGCTCGAACTCGCCCGCCTCGTCCCCGGCGTCACGCAGGGCGTGCCCTCGGGCTTCGCCACCGGCGTCGGCGGCAACGCCGAGACGTTCGTCAACCGCAACACAGGCGGCGCTGCTCTGTCGGTCAACGGCCAGCGCACCCAGGCCAACAACTTCCTGCTCGACGGCGTCGACAACAACGAGTCGCTCGTCAACACGATCCAAATCTTCCCGTCGGCCGACGCCGTGCAGGAGTTCCGCGTCCAGACCTCGGTCGCCCCGGCCGAGTTCGGCCGCGGCGGCGGCGGCATCGTCAACGCCGCCACCCGCTCGGGCCGCCAGGACTTCTTCGGCAGCCTCTTCACCTTCATCCGCAATGATAACTTCGACGCGCGCCCGACCTTCGACACGCGCAAGAACGAGTTCCGGCGCGGCCAGTTCGGCGGCACCCTCGGCGGCCCGCTCTACCTGCCGCGCTTCGGCGAGGGCGGCCCCCGCAAGCTCGGCGGCGAGAACCTCTTCTTCTTCACCGACTACGAGGGCCTGCGCCAGTTCCTCCCGCTCGGCGCCGACATCGCGACCGTCCCGACCGAGGCCTTCCGCCGCGGCGACTTCTCGGTGCTCCTCAACCCGGCCGCCTCCGGCCTCACGAGCGCCATCCAGTTGACCGACCCGCTGACGGGGCTGCCGATCCCCGGCAACCGCCTCGACCTGCTGTCGGGCAACCGCCTCAACCCGGTGGGTCTCGCCTACCTGAGCGCCTTCCCGCTGCCCAACCGCGGCTCGCAGGTGCTCGGCAACTACCAGAACACGCGCGTCGAGATCCTCGACCAGGACACCTTCGACTTCCGCGTCGACGGCAACTTCAACGCCTCGAACCAGATGTTCGGCCGCATCTCGTGGGGCCGGGCGCAGCAGGAGACGACCTCGCGCCTGACGACGCTGCCGGCCGGCTTCGGCTCGGGCTCTAACTTCCGGCGCACGCGCCAGGCCGTCGTCGGCCTGACCAGCGTGCTGACGCCGAGCCTCGTCAACGAGCTGCGGCTCCAGGCCGCGCGCATCAACTTCGGCTTCCAGCCGCCCTTCTTCGAGCGCGCCGTCTCGGCCGAACTCGGCATCCCGAACGCCAACCGCGACCCGCTCCTGGGCGGCGGCGCGCTCATCGGCGGCTTCAACAGCCAGCTCGAATACACGGGCGACTTCGGCCTCTACACCGTGCCGCAGAACACCTACCAGCTCGTTGACAGCGTGACCTACACGACGGGCAACCACACGCTGCGCTTCGGCGGCCAAGTGCTGCGCCGCCACGTCAGCCTCTTCCGCCCGAACCGCGGCAAGGGCTTCTTCTTCCTCGTCGGCAACGGCGAGGCCGACGGCATCCGCCTGACCGGCTTCGAGCAGTCCGACCTCCTCATCGGCTTCGTCAACAACTACTCGGTCGGCCCGCCGTTCGGCACCGTCGGCACCTTCAACTGGGAGAACGCCGGCTTCGTGCAGGACGACTGGCGCGTCTCACCGCGGCTCACGCTGAACCTCGGCCTGCGCTACGAGTACTTCACCAACCCGACCGAGCAGTACGGTCGCCAGGCCAACTTCGACCTCGACACCGGCCGCCTGATCCTCGCCAGCGGCTCCGACGACGCGCTCGTTGACCAGGATCGAAACGACTTCAGCCCGCGCGTCGGCTTCGCCTACGACCTGCGCGGCGACGGGCGCTCCGTCATCCGCGGCGGCTACGGCCTCTTCTACTTCCTCGACCGCGGCGGCATAGACAACCAACTCGCGCAGAACCCGCCCTTCAGCGGCTTCTCGCAGTTCAACTACTCGCAGGGCTTCCGCATCACGCTCCAGGGCCGCTGCCCGAACAACACGAACGACTCGCGCCTCTGCACCGGCCCGCTGCCCACCGGCGACGTGTCGAACGTGGACGTGAACAACCCGCAGAACGTCTCGGTGCTCGCCATCCTGCCGGACAACCGGACGGCCAACGTCCACCAGTTCAACGTCCAGTACCAGCACCAGCTCACGAACGAGACGGCGCTGAGCGTCGGCTACGTCGCCACGCGGGGGCGCAACCTCTCGAACTACTTCAACATCAACGGCGGCCGCATCGGCGGCGGCGCGCGCCCGTTCCCGAACCTCGGCGACGTGCGGGTGCGCGACGACTCGGGCGAGTCGAGCTACGACTCGCTGCAACTCCAGTTGGAGCGCCGCTTCACCGACGGCTTCCAGTACCTCGTCGCCTACACCTTCTCGCGCACCCGCGACAACGCCTTCGGCGCGTTCGACGCCCCGGACGCCGGCGGCCGCTTCATCGTCGAGGAGTTCGGCCGCTCGAACCTCGACTTCCCGCACGTCTTCACCTTCAGCTCGGTCGCCGACCTGCCGTTCGGGCGCGGCCGCCGCTACGGCTCCGACCTCCCGCGCGCCGCCGATTACGTCCTCGGCGGCTGGCAGCTCAACACCATCGTGCGCCTCCAGAGCGGGCAGCCGTTCGACGTGCGGCGCGGCGGCGTGCGCCTCGACATCACCGGCGACCCGTACGGCGGGCCGGGCGGCCGCTACCTGAACCCGGCGGCGTTCAGCGAAGTCCCGTCGCCGGGCGGCGTGCCGCAGCGCCAGGGCAACCAGGAGCGCAACGGCCTGCGCGGCGAGCCGTTCCGCTCGATCAACCTCGGCCTGGCGAAGAACTTCAACTTCACGGAGGACACGCGCCTCCAGTTCCGCACCGAGTTCTTCAACCTGACGAACACGCCGCAGTTCGGCCTGCCCGAGAGGGACTTCAGCAACGCCAACGACTTCGGCCGGATTCGCACGACGCAGCTCTTCACCAACCGCCAGATTCAGTTCGGCCTGCGGTTGGAGTTCTAGGCGGGGAACTTCCCCCGACGGCAGCCGTCGCCGGTGATGGTGAGCTGCGAACGAGGTGAACACGGTTTCCTCCGCGGGAACCTTTCAAG
>JALZHT010000453.1 GCA_030860645.1 Acidobacteriota bacterium | reverse complement strand
CTCCACGCACGCCCCGGCCACCGACCCCGCCCCGAACGGCAGCAGCGGCTTAAACGCCCCCATCCGCCGCGACCGCCCGGCCGCGAGGATGATTGCAGCTATACCTTCAGCGTCGCTCACGGGCAAAGAAAATAAGAGCCGTGAATCGTCAATCGTCTGACCTTCCGCCAGTTTGAGATTTACCTTTTACGGCGACTAAAGCTCGACCGCGATTCACGATTGGCGGCCTTTAGTTCTTCGAGGGCGCGCAGCACGAAGGGGCGCGCCATCTGCTTCCGGTAGTTCATGAGGTGGTCGGTGTTGTCGAGCGGGCGGGCGCGCAGGTAGCAGGCTTCGGCCGCCGCGCGCATCCGCTTGTCGTCGAGCGGGCCGCCCACGAGCGCCCGCCCGGCCGCCTCCACTTCGAGCGGGGAAGGCGCGATGCCGCCGAGCACGACCCGCGCCTGCCGGACAGTCCCGTCCGCCTCGACCTCGACCGACGCGGCCACCCCGAGCACGGGGAAGTCGAACGCGCCGCGCCGCCGCAGCTTCTTGTAGACCGCGCGGTGTCCGTTCACGGGCGGCAGGTGGATTTCGGCCAGCAACTCTTCGGGCCGCTTGCGCAGGTAATCTATGCCGTCGTCCTGGTAGAGGCCCGCCGCCTCGACCAGGCGGTCGCCGACGGTCGAGACGAAGCGCAGCCGCGCGCCGACGGCGACCATCAGCGGCACGAGGTCGGAGGACTGCACGGCCCAGCACTTCTCGCTGCCCGGGGCGACCCAGCACACGTCGCCGTCCTTCTTCAGGCAGAAGTTGACACCTTTGCGCCACTCGTAATTCTGGTCGTAGTAGTTGCAGCGCGT
The DNA here is from genome assembly GCA_030860645.1 of Acidobacteriota bacterium. Classification (GTDB taxonomy): domain Bacteria; phylum Acidobacteriota; class Blastocatellia; order Pyrinomonadales; family Pyrinomonadaceae; genus QHXN01. The sequence continues at coordinate 2,963 of JALZHT010000453.1, read as the reverse complement.
GTCGAGCAGGAGGTTCCCGCCGACGGTGCCCATGTTCCTCAGCGTCGGCGTCGAAATCAGCCGCGCCGCCCGCGCCACCGCCGGGTAATCGCGGTTGACCACCGGGTGCTCGACGATTTCCGTCAGGCTCACGCCCGCGCCGATGCGCAAACCCTCCCGGCCGTCGCCCTCGACGCGCCTAAGCTCGGGGATACGCGCCACCGAGATGACCGTGCGCGGCGTCTGCTGCCGCCGCTTCATGTTCGGGTACAAGTCCGTCCCGCCGGCGACGAACTGCCCCCCCGGCCCCGCCTCGCCCCGCCACCGCACCGCCTCGCCGACGGTCTGCGGCACGAGGTAGGTGAATTTCGGAAGTCTCATCATGACGGTCTAATCAATTCCTTTTGACGAATGCGCGGCGACGCGCGGCCGCCGTGCTAGGCGGCCTCGTCTCTGCGAAAATAGAGTCTCATCAACTGGTCAGGGCGCAGGGCCGCGAAGGCGTACGCCACGCCGTCGTCGCCGCTGAATTCGACGAGATAAGCTTTCGGCAGGTCAGATTGTTCGGAGAAAACTTCGACGACGGTGCCGACCTCGCCGCGCCGCAGTCCTTCGGCCGGTACGTCTTCGAGCAAGGCCACCACGTCTAGCAATTTAATCTCATCCATCGCCATTTACCTCACGTAGCAAGTGACGAGGCGCGGGAAGTCCGTGCCGGTCGCGACGATCCGACCAGTGCGAATCGTAACTGTGCCTGACAAACCCTGCACGCCGAAGTCCGGGGCGTACAGTTGACCATAGGGCGGAAGCGCGCCGGGCGTTGCCTCCCCGGTGCGTGCGGCCGTCAGAACTAGCCGGCGTAATCTTTCGGCATCAGCCTGCGTGAAGCCGAGAGCTGAACGGAATACGCGCGCCTTATTCTTCCCTCTAACGTGCGCAAGATTCAATGAGTAGTCACGTAACTTCTCAACTTCTACAACGGCTCGTTCCGCGTTAGGAAGTTCATGTACGCCCTTGTCGGCCTTAAATCTCAAGAGTGCACGGCGGCGCGCGGCAGCTCTTTGCCGTCGCCGCCCTCGGCGGGCGTGAGCACCTTGAGCGGTTCGGGCCACGAGACTTCGGGGACGGACGCGGGGCCGAAGCGCGGCTCTTTGCCCTGGGCTTTGGCGCGGAGCGCGGCGAGGACTTTTTCGGGCGTGATGGGCACCTCGTCAATGCGGACGCCGACGGCGTCGTAGACGGCGTTGGCGACGGCCGGCATGACGGGGAGGAGCGGGCCTTGTCCCACTTCCTTCGCGCCGTAGGGGCCGTTGGGGTCGGGGTCTTCAATCAGGTAGGTGACGACATCGCACATCTCCAGGGTCGTCGGGCTTTTGTATTCGAGCAGGGAGGGGAATTTGTGGACGATGTTGCGGTTGGGGCGGTAGGTCATCTCCTCCATGAGCGCCTCGCCCAGGCCCATGTAGATGCTGCCCTCGACCTGCCCCATGACGAGCACCGGGTTGATGGATTTGCCGATGTCGTGCGCCACCCAAATCTTTTCGACGGTGACGTAGCCGGTGTCAACGTCCACGTCAACTTCGGCCACGGCCGCCGAGTAGCTGTAGGCGGGCGAAGGGCCGACGCCCGCGCCCTTGAAGCGGCCGGGCGCGCGCGGCGGGACGTAGGAGCCGACCGTGCCGATGGTGCCGTACTTCTGCTCGGCGAGCACGACCGCCTCGGCGAAGGCGACGCCCGTCTCGGGGTTCTCCACGTCGAAGACGCGGCGGTCGGCGAACGAAAGATTCTCAACCGGCACGCCGAGTTTTTCCGCGACGGCGACGGTCAGAAGCTCGCGCGCGCGCTCGGCGGCCTGTATGGCGGCGTTCCCGGTCATCAGCGTGACGCGGCTCGAATAGCTCCCTAAATCGACCGGCGTCAGATCGGTGTCGGCGGTGACGACGCGGATGTCGAAGGGGTCTATGCCGAGGATTTCGGCGACGATGTAGGCGAGGACGGAATCAGAGCCTTGCCCGATGTCGGTCGAGCCGCACTGGACGCAGACGCCTCCCTGGCGGTCGAGGCGGAGCTGCACGCCCGAGTGCGGCATGCTGTTCCAGTAGATCGGCAGCCCCGCGCCGCAGATGTACGAACTGCACGCGAGGCCCACGCCGCGCCCCTCGGGGAGCTTTCTAAACTTGTTCTTCCAGCCCGAACCCTCGACGATTTTCTCGATGCATTTCCCCAAACCCATCGAGCCGACTCTCAGGTAGTTGGCCGTAACGGTGTAAGGCTCGACGAGGTGCTTCAGGCGCATCTCGGCCGGGTCGAGGTTCAGCTCTTCGGCGATCTTGTCGAGCTGGATTTCGAGGCCGAAGCGGGGCTGCGGCGTGCCGTGGCCGCGCTTGGGGCCGCAGGGCGGCTTGTTGGTGAAGGCGCGCAGGCCGCGGAAGCGGTAGCGTGGGACTTCGTAGGTGACGGTCTGCAACGCGCCGGTGTAGAAGGTCGAGGCCACGCCGTAGGAGCCGTACGCGCCGCCGTCGAGGAACGACTGGAAATCGAGCGCCGTAATCGAGCCGTCGCGCTTCACGCCGATCCTGCTCTTCATCAGGACGGGGTGGCGGCCGCGGTGGCAGTAGAAGACCTCCTCGCGCGTGAGCGTCACCTTGACGGGCCGCTTCGTTATCATCGAGAGCTTCGAGACGACGATCTCGTGGTTGAAGGGGTCGCTCTTGCCGCCGAAGCCGCCGCCGTTGGGCGTGGCGATGACGCGGACGTGCGCGGCCGGGAGTTCCAGAGTCTTGGCGAGCGCGCGGTGGACGTAGTGCGGCGTCTGGGTCGAAGACCAGAGGGTTAATTTGTCGTCCGCGTCGAAGTGGGCGACGGCCGCGTGCTGCTCCATCGGGAGGTGCGTGTTGCCCTCGTAGAAGAAGACGTCTTCGCGGACGAGGTCGGCCTCGCGGAAGCCCGCGTCGAGGTCGCCGAATTCGAGGTGGACGGACTTG
>JALZHT010000452.1 GCA_030860645.1 Acidobacteriota bacterium | reverse complement strand
CACGACCACGTCGCCCGACGCGAGGCAGAGCGTGATGACCACGGCCGGGTCGGCGTTCGCACGCCGTTCGAGCGCGAAGTCCTCCGCGGCCGGCGGCGCGGGCCTCTGCCGCGCCGCGGCGGGCGCGAGGGGGAGTGACAGGAGGGTGATGAGAAATAAAAACTTCATGAAGATGAACCCGCCGCTCAGCGGCCGATGGCCGCGACCTGCGACTGGTCGGCGACCGCCGTCAGCAGCTCGACCTTGCTCTGGTAGGCCGTCATGAGGAAGCTCACGGCGTCCTTGTCCTTCGGGTTGCGGAGCGCGACGCGGCGCGTCTCCTCGATGGCGCGGTCGAGCACCGCGATGTTGCGCTCGTACTCGATGCGCGCGGAGGGCCTCAGCACCGCGTCGCCGCCCGCCTTGACCACCCGCTCCAGCGAGGCGATGGCCTCCCGGTAATTCTTCTCGCCCGGCACCGGCTCCTCCGCCTTCGCGGTGTCGGCCGCCGGCGTCGGCGGCGGGCCGCCCCGGCTCGGGCGCGGCTTCCGGTACGAAACTTTCGTGACCGCCCTCGGCCTCGGCGGGGCGGCCTGACTCACAACCTCTTCGACGACCTTCTCGTCGGGACTGACGACCCCGGGCGCGGCCGGCGCTTGAGGCTTCGAAGGAGTTTGGCGCGCGACTTCGTCCGACCTCGGCGCGACGTTCGGCGTCGTCTGCCGACGGACGGCGAGGAAGACGACCGCGAAGGCGACGACGGCGAGCACGCCGGCGAAGGCCGCGGCGCGCTGCGGCGTGAACGAGAGGAGGCCGGAGAAGGGGGCCAGCAGCGCACTTAAATTCCAGCCGCGCGACCGGCGGGCACCAGGCTCGGGCGCGGCTTCGAGTTGCGCGACCGCGGCGTGAACCCTGGCGCGCAAAACTTCCGTGGGCACGGTAACACTCGCGTCCGGCGCGAACGAGGCGGCGAAGAAGGCGTTGTCGGTTTCGGCGGAGGCCAGCGCCGCGGCGCAGGCGTCGCACTGCGCGAGGTGCGCGGCGGCCGCGTGCGCCGACTCGGGCGAGAGTTCGCCGTCGAGGTAAGCCTGTATGATTCCTTCGTCGAGACACTTCTTCGTCATCGGCGTCCTCCGATCTTCCCGTACACCCTCATGAATTCCTTCCGCCCGCGCGCGATGAGGCTTCCGACGTTGACCTCGTTGACCGAGAGCGCCTGCGCGATCTCGCGGTACGAGAGGCCCTGCTGCTTGAGCAGGAGGCAACTGCGCATCGGCTCCCTGATCTGGGCCAGCGCCCGCCGCGCCTCTTCCACCTCGGCGCGGCGCTCGAAGTCGGCCTCGATGCCGACCGCCCCCGCGCCGCCCATCCCGACGGCCGCCTGCACGAACTCGTCCTCGCGCGCGCTCGTGCGGCCCCGGCTGCGCAGCGTGTTGAGCGCCGTGTTGGCCGCCACGCGCAAAAGCCACGGCCGGACGTGCTCCTCGTTCTGGAGCGAGCCGAGGTGCTGGTAGAGTTTGAGAAAGACCTCCTGGGTCACGTCCTCGGCCAGCCCCGAGTCGCGGACGAGCGCGTAGGCGGCGCGGTAGACGGCGCGGTGGTGCAGCGTGAACGCCTCGTCGAAACCGGGCGCTCCGGCTGCCGCCGTCGGAACCGCTTCTGGCACTGAATCGATCAAAGCCTCTATCGCTCGCTCGCTCATGTCGCCACTCTCAACCCTAAAACACCACTGGCACGGAGTTTGTGACAGGAAATATTAACAGATTTTGCCCCGCCGCCCCGCCGCCCGGCGAAAAACCGCCGGGAATCCGATTAAGGCACGTAAATCTATGAAAGCACACGGCAATTTTTAGTGAGCGGGACTTCCTCCGCGGCGTCCGCCGTGGAATTTCTATCATCAGCCGCCCCTCCGGGGTTTTATCAATTTAATGCTGCCCTTAACCCGGGCCTTTCGCCCCGGACTATCTGCCGCCGCCCCTTTCAGGGGCTTCCCAAACAGCTTCGGATTACCCGCCCCGCGCGGCCTGCTGATATATTGTCGGCATGAGCGAAGCCGCGAAGGCCGGGAGCGTGTTCGAGTTGACCGAGGAGTTGCGCGACAGCCCCTTCATGCGCGCGTGCCGCCGCGAGCCTGCGCCCTACACGCCCGTCTGGCTGATGCGACAGGCCGGGCGCTACATGAAGGAGTACCGCGACGTGCGCGCCCGCCACTCCTTCCTGGAGATGTGCAAAAAGCCGGAGGTGGCCGCCGAGGTCACGGTCTACGCCGCGCACCGCCTGAAGGTCGACGCCGCCATCATCTTCGCCGACATCCTGCTCATCACCGAGCCGATGGGCCTCGACCTCGAATTCGCCAAAGGCGAAGGCCCCGTCATTCACAACCCCGTGCGCACGAAGGAGGACGTCGGCCGCCTGCGCGAAGTCGAGGACGTGTTGGCGCTCTCCTACGTCTACGACGCCGTCCGCCTGACGCGGCGGGAACTCAAACCCGACATCCCGCTCATCGGCTTCTGCGGCGCGCCCTTCACGCTCGCCTCTTACGTCTGCGAGGGCGGCGGCTCGAAGAACTACGTCCACACCAAGCGGCTCATGTACACCGACCCCGGCGCGTGGCACGCGATGATGTCTCTCATCTCGCGCGCGCTCGCGCGCTACCTCAACGCGCAGGTCGCCGCCGGCGTGCAGGCCGTGCAACTCTTCGACTCGTGGGTCGGCGCGCTCTCGCCCGACGACTACCGCGAGTACGTGCTGCCGCACACGCGCGCCGTCGTCCGAGGCGTCGCCGAGGGCGTGCCCGTCATCCACTTCGGGACGGGCACGGCCGGGCTGCTGGAACTGCTGCGCGAGGCCGGCGGCGACGTGATCGGCCTCGACTGGCGCGTGCGTTTGGACGAAGCCTGGGCGCGCCTCGGCGACGTGGCCGTGATGGGCAACTTCGACCCCGTCGCTTTGCTCACCAACCCCGGGGTCGTCCGCCGCAGGGCCGGACAAATCCTCGAACAGGCGGCGGGGCGGCCCGGCCACATCTTCAACCTCGGCCACGGCATCCTCCCCGAGACGCCCGTCGAGAACGTCGTCGCCCTGGTCGAAGCTGTACATGAACTGAGTCAACGCTAAAGCAAGGACCGTGGAATTTGATGTGGGCCGGTTTTTACACGGGGGCACAGAGTTCTCACAGAGTTCACAGAGAAACCCAACCTCTTCTCTGTGAACTCTGTGAGGACTCTGTGCCCCCCGTGTTGAAATGCTCGAACGCTCAGCGCCACCGCAGAAGAATTTCTTAATGAACCAGTCATACGACGCTTTACTTGTCGTCTCCTTCGGCGGCCCCGAGGGGATGGGCGAGGTGATGCCGTTTCTCGCGAACGTGCTCCGGGGGCGCAACGTGCCGGAGGCTCGCGTGCGCGAGGTGGCGCACCATTACGAGCTGTTCGGCGGCGTGAGTCCCATCAACGAGCAGAACCGGCGGCTCATCAGCGCACTTGAACAAGAGCTTGAGGAGCGGGGGCCGCGCCTGCCCGTCTACTGGGGCAACCGCAACTGGCACCCGCTGCTCGCCGACGCGCTGCGGCGGATGCGCGACGACGGCGTCCGACGCGCGCTCGCCTTCGTCACCTCCGCCTACAGTTCTTACTCGGGCTGCCGCCAGTACCGCGAAGACATCGAGCGCGCCCGCGCCGACGTGGGCGAAGGAGCGCCGCGTGTGGATAAGCTGCGCGCCTTCTTCAACCACCCGGGCTTCGTCGGGCCGAACGCCGAGCGCGTGCGCGCCGCGCTCGGGGAGATTCCCGGGGGGCGGCGCGCGCGGGCCGCGCTCGCCTTCACGGCCCACAGC
>JALZHT010000451.1 GCA_030860645.1 Acidobacteriota bacterium | reverse complement strand
CTCGACGCCTGCGCCGCGCCCGGCAGCAAGACGACGCAGATCGCGGTGCTGGCCGGCGACCGCGCGCCCGTCGTCGCAGGCGACCTCCACGCGCACCGGCTCCGCATCGTCGGGGAGTCGGCCGGGCGGCAGGGCTTGAAGAGTATCAACCTCGTCGTCCTCGACGCCGCGCGCTCGCTGCCTTTCGCCGACGAAACGTTCGACCGCGTCCTGGTCGACGCGCCCTGCACGGGCACGGGCACGCTCCGCCACAACCCCGAAATCCGCTGGCGCGTCGCCCCCGCGGACATCGCGGAACTGTCCGCGCGCCAGCGCAGAATTCTCGACGAGGCCGCGCGCGTCGTGCGCCCGGGCGGTCGCCTCGTCTACTCGACCTGCTCGGTCGAGAGGGAAGAGAACGAAGAGGTCGTCGCGGACTTCCTCCGCGCGCGCGAAAACTTCCGGCAAACGGAGGCGACGCCCGCCCCCGAACGCCTCCGACTCCCCTCGGGCGCGGCCCGCACGTGGCCCCACCGCGACGACGTGGACGGCTTCTTCGTCGCCGCTTTCGAAAAAAATGATGAACGTGGAACGATGAATGATGAACTGAAAGACTTTGTATTGAGTTCATCGTCCCGCGTCCCGCGTCCCGCGTTTCTCTTGCTTGCGGCGCGTCTGCGGCGGGTGTTAGACTGCGCGACTTGGCCGGCCCGCGGCGCGGCGCGCTAATTCATCCGGGCGGGCAGCAGGCGACGGGGAGCAGCGGTTTTGCCCAAGATTCTGTCGGCGTTCAGTAAACTCGGAATTTTGGCCCTGGTCGCCGTCGTCTTCGCCGTCGGTCTGTTGCTGAGCGTCTACCTCTCCCTGCGCAGCCCCGAAGTCCAGGTGCCCGACGTGGTCAACCAGTCTTACCTCGACGGCGAGACGACGCTGGAGAAGTCCGGGCTGGACATCCGAGAGCGCGCCGCCCGGTTCAAGCCGGGCGTGGCGCCGGGCGTCATCCTCGACCAGTCGCCGCGCGCCGGCCAGGTCATCAAGGTCGGGCAGACCGTGGCCGTCGTCGTCAGCCGCGCGCCGAAGGAGGGCGAGCGGCCGCCCGACGAGGAGGTGGCCGAGGAGCGGCGCGAGGAGGAGGAGGGGCGCAAGCGCGACTCCGACAACGAGAACCGCAACGAGAACGCCAACCGCGAGCGCCGCCGCAACTCCAACCGCAACACGAACGCGAACGCGGCCGCCAACACGAACGCCGCGGCCAACACCAACGCGGCTGCCAACCGCAACGGCGCGCCCGCCAACCGCAACGGCTCAGACGCGACACCGCCCGGCAACCGCAACGCCAACGCCGCCCGCAACGCCAACGCCCGGAACACGAACACGCGCAACGCCAACTCCGGCGGCCCCCGCAACGCCAACGCGGCCCGACCCGCCGCCGCCAACGCCAACCGCCGGCCCAATAACTGAGGCCGGGAGCGTCCAACCCGGAGTCCGAAACCGCATGGTCGAGATCGCGCCGTCCATCCTGTCCGCCGATTTCGCGCGCCTCGGCGAGCAGATCGAGGCCGCCGAGCGCGGCGGGGCCTCGCTCATTCACGTTGACGTGATGGACGGCCACTTCGTGCCCAACATCACGGTCGGAATTCCTGTGGTTCGTTCACTTGCGCGCGCAACCCGATTGCCCCTCGACGCGCATCTAATGATTTCCGAGCCGGGGCGCTACGCCGAGCAGTTCGTCGAGGCCGGCGCGCAGATGGTTTCCGTACACGTCGAGGCCGACCCGCACATCCACCGGACTTTGACGGGAATCAGGAAGAAAGGGGCGCGGGCCGGCGTCGTCATCAACCCGGCGACCCCCCTGAGCGCGCTGGACGAAGCCCTGCAATTCGCCGATTATGTACTGGTCATGTCCGTCAACCCCGGCTTCGGCGGGCAAGAGTTCATCCCGACAACCGTGGAGAAGGTGCGCCGCCTGCGGCGTCTGATTGACGAGCGCGGCCTCTCCGTGCGCGTCGAGATTGACGGGGGCATCGGCCCCGAGACCATCGGGCCGGCGGCGGCCGCCGGGGCCGAGATTATGGTCGCCGGGACGGCCGTCTTCGGACAGGGCGACCCGGCCCGCGCCGTCCGCGAGCTTCTGGCCGCGGCGGCTCAACTGGTTTAGGAATTTTTGATTTTAGATTTTTGATTTTCGATTGGAAGTCAACAGTTCGCAGTTCTCAGTTTTTTGTCTTAGCTGATGACTGACGACGGACGACTAAATCAAAAATCGCAAATCTAAAATCAAAAATTCCAAAATGTTTTTGGAGGTTTCGCCATGCGTGTTCGGAAGGTCGTGCCGGTTATTCTGTGCGCGGTGATGTCGCTGGGCGTGCTGCCCGCGACGCCCGCCCTCGGGCAGGCGTCGCAGCAGTCGCAGCTCTCGGCGATGCAGCGCATCGAGGTCATGCGCTCGCGCCTGGAGACGATGCGCCGCACGCTCAACAGCGCGCTGGCGGGCCTCAACTCCCGCGACAAGGCGACGGCGGCCGGGGCCGACGACCCGCGCGCGCGACTCGGCGGGCTGGAGAAGGAGGTCAGCGCCGTCCTCTCCGAGGTCAACGACGTGCGCGGCAAGCAGGAGCGCGCCGACCGCTACGACCCGAGCATCCTCGACCGGCTGGAAACCTCGGTCGCCGACATAGACTCGCGCGTGCAGGTGGCGATGCGCGAGACGGCCGGAGACCGCCGCGCCACCGCCACCGCGGCCGACGTTGCCGATGTCAAGAAGAAGAAGAAGGGCGGCTTCTTCAGCCGCATCCTCGGCCGCGGCGACGGCGACAAGTACGACGAGCTGGTCGGCACGGTCGCGCCGGGCCGCGACCGCGTCCTCTTCGAGGAGGCGACGAAGGAGGCGCGCGACGACAACTACGAGACGGCCCGCGCCCTCTACGGCGTGGTCATCAACACCTACCCGGACTCGCCCTTCCTCCCGCTCGCCAAGCTCGCCATCGCCGACACCTTCTACCTCGAAGGCACGACGAGCGCGCTCATCCAGGGCGCGCAGCACTACCAGGACTGGTTCACCTTCTTCCCGACCCACCCGCTCGCCGACGACGTGATGCTCAAGATGGCCGAGGTCGAGATGCGCCGCATGGGCCTGCCCGACCGCGAGATGGGGCCGGCGCGCAAGGCCGAGCAGCGGCTCAAAGCCTTCTTCCAGCAGTTCCCCAAGTCCAGCTTGCGGCCCGACGCCGAGGTCAAGCTCCGCGAGGTGCAGGAGAACCTCGCCATGCACAACCTCTTCGTCGGCAACCACTACTACGAGAAGTACCAGCGGCAGGCGGCCTCCAACCTCAAGGGCGCGCAGTCGCGCTACCGCGAGATCGCCGAGAAGTACCCGAACTTCTCGCGCATGGCCGAAGTGCTCTTCCGCCTCGGCGACACCTACGTGCAGGAGGAGGAGCCGGACGAGGCCATCAAGTACTTCCAGCGCCTCGTGCGCAACCACCCGAACAGCGAGTACGCCGAGAAGGCGAAGGAGCAGTTGGCGGCGATGGGCGCGCAGGCCCCCGACCCCGACCCCCAGCGGGTCAACTACGAGGAGCCGCAGGGGCAGAGCTTCTTCGGCGGCATCATGCGCGAGATCACCGGCGTCGTGCCGAAGACCGTCGACAAGAACGGCGTCATCATCAGCACCAGCGACAAGGGTAACGACATCATCGACGCCGTCATCCGGAACGGCGGCACGCTGCCCGACGACTACAAGGCGCGCCCCGTCGAGCGCACCGCGCCCGCGCGGGTTTTGGCTCCGGCCAGCGCGCCCGTCACGAAGACCGGCGGCCAGCCGGCCGTGACCGCCC
>JALZHT010000450.1 GCA_030860645.1 Acidobacteriota bacterium | reverse complement strand
CCCGAACCTCGACGTTGAAGGGGCCCGCGGCGTCGGCGCGCAGCCACAGGCGGGCGCTCCGGTCACTGACGGCGCCGACGGCCACCATCGGCCCGGCCTCCGCGCCCCGCCCGGAAGTCGTCGCGGGACTCTCTGCGCCGTCTCCCTCTCTCAAAAGTTATGCCCCGGTACGCCTCATCGGCAGAAGGCCGCCGGCCAGCCCGGCCCTTAAAATCTCTCCGTGGCGACGCCTCGCCCGGCTTCCTCAGCCGAGCCTTGTGCGCCACGCCAGCCCCGCTCTGTCGCCCGCCCGCGGCAAGAGGCGGCCGGCCGGGTGCATTTAAAATCGCACCAGACTATCATGACGGCACGGGCTACGGCGTTAGTTGATTCTAACGCTTTTTTTATGCGGGCGGGGGAAGGGCGGCGTGAAACGACAGCAGGTTGCGTGTGAGCGCGGCCGTTCCCGCCGGCGTGGGCGGTTCTGCGGCCGCGTCGTTTCGTCAGGGCGTCTGTTCGTCGGGAAGGCAGGGCACGGGTGGCTCACGACACCAACACCGCTGACGCGGCAGCCTTGAGGCCGCCGGCCGCCGGGCGCGACTTCGTCCGGCGGGGTTCGGTCGTCAGGAGGGTCTGGGGCGACCCGGACTTGGTGCTGCTCGTCTTCGCCGGCTCGGCGGCGGAGTTCGCGCTGAACAAGGCGGTCGACTGGCTCTTCTTCACCGGCAAGCTCCCGCGCGACCCCGTCGGGCGAATGTTCTCGACGGTTCGCTACGCGCAGGAGATCGTCTTCGCCGACGAAGAAGCGGCGGGGCGGACGCTGGGGCGGATCAACGCCGCGCACCGTGCGGTCGAGCGCGCGCGCGGGCGGGCCATCCCCGACTGGGCCTTCAGGGACGTGCTCTACATGCTCGTTGACTACTCGGAGCGCGCGCACCGCCTGCTCTCCGGGCCGCTGTCGGCCGCCGAGCGCGAAGAGCTTTACGCCGTCTTCCGGCGCGTCGGGGAGGGGCTACAAATCAGAGAACTGCCGGCGGACTACCGGCACTGGCAGGCCGACCGGCAGGCCCACCTCAGCCGAGACCTGTCCTACGGCCCCCACACCGCCCTCCTCTACGAGCAATACCGCCGCCACCTGGGCGAGTGGCGTTACCAGCTACTGCTTCAGGTGCAGGCGTTGCTCGTGCCCGAGAGGGTGCGGCGTCTGCTACGTCTCAAGCGGCGCGCCGTTTTCTCCGCCCTGGCCGGCGGGTACGGGTATTTAGCGGGGACGGGGCTACGGCCGCTCGTCCGCCGGCTGCTGGTGCAGCCTCGCTACTGGGGCGAGGTGGAGAAGTTCGACCGCGGGGCGTCAACGCGAGTCACGCGGCCCGGCGGTCAGAGAAGTAGAGGCGACGCGACGAGTGTTGACCGCCCTACATAACTGACGTTCATTCTACAGGTCGTCGCGCCGCCTATGCCCACACTTGAGACCTTGCGTTTTGATAACACTTACGCGCGGCTGCCGGAAGTCTTCTACCGGCGCGTGGAGCCGACCCCGCTGCCCGCGCCTTACCTCGTCAGCTTTAACGCGGCGGCCGCCGAGTTGATCGGCCTCGACCCGCGGGAAGCCGCGCGGCCCGAGTTCGTCGAATACTTCGGCGGCAACCGGCGGCTGCCCGGCGGCGAGCCGGTCGCGGCCGTTTACGCCGGGCACCAGTTCGGCACCTTCGTCCCGCAACTCGGCGACGGGCGCGCCATCCTGCTCGGCGAAGCCGTCGGCCCGCGGGGCGGGCGCTGGGACGTGCAACTCAAGGGCGCGGGGCTGACGCCCTTCTCGCGCATGGGCGACGGGCGCGCCGTCCTGCGCTCGACGATCCGCGAGTACCTCTGCGGCGAGGCGATGCACGCCCTCGGCATCCCGACGACCCGCGCCCTCTGCATCGTCGGCAGCGACGAGCCGGTCATCCGCGAGACGATTGAGACCGCCGCGGTGCTGACGCGCCTCGCGCCGACGCACGTGCGCTTCGGCTCGTTCGAACTCTTCTACTACCGCGGCCAGCTAGACCGCGTGCGCGAGCTGGCCGACTACGTCATCCGCCAACACTACCCGCACCTGGACGGGGCGCGGGACAAGTACCTTCAGTTCCTCCGCGAGGTCGTCGGGCGCACCGCGCGCCTCGTCGCGCGGTGGCAGGCCGTCGGCTTCGCGCACGGCGTGATGAACACCGACAACATGTCCGTCGTCGGCCTGACGATTGATTACGGCCCCTTCGGCTTCCTCGACGAGTTCGACGCCGGGTTCGTCTGTAACCATTCCGACTACGGCGGGCGCTACGCCTTCGACCGGCAGCCGGCCGTCGCGCTCTGGAACCTCTCCCGCTTCGCGCAGACGCTCCTGACGCTCGTCGAGCGCGACGCGGCGTTCGCGGCGCTCGACGAATACCAGCACCTCTTCGCCGACGCGTACGGCGGCCTGATGCGCGCCAAACTGGGCTTGCAGGGCGCGCGGCCGGGCGACGCGGCGCTGCTCTCGGGCCTGCTGAAGATTCTCCAGGCCGCCGCCGCCGATTACACGCTCTTCTTCCGCCGCCTCGGCGAGTTCAAGACGGCGACGGACGCGGGCGACGACCTCCTGCGCGACATGTTCATTGACCGCGCGGCCTTCGACGTTTGGGCCGGGGCCTACCGCGCGCGTTTGCTCGCCGAGGGGAGCGACGACGCCGAGCGCCGCGGGCGCATGGCGCGCGTCAACCCCCTCTACGTCCTGCGCAACCACGTCGCGCAGCGGGCCATCGAGCAAGCCCAGAAGGGCGATTACGCGGAGGTGGACACGTTGCTCGGGGTGCTGCAAAGCCCCTTCGACGAGCGGCCCGGCGCGGAACGCTTCGCGGAGCCGCCGCCCGAAGGCAGCAGGCGCGTCGTCGTCAGTTGTTCGTCGTGAATCATCAAAGTGTTTGAGCCGGCCCACGACTTCTCACCGGCCGCAGGGGCCTTATCGTCTCGGCGGAGTGATGATATTTTAAGGGCCACAACCTCTCCCGTCATTTGTCCGCGACGAATCAACTGTCAGGGAGGAATGTGTCTATGCGCGTCTGCTTGTCCATCGGCCTGCGCGTCGCCCTCGCCGCCTTCTGCTTAACGGCGATTCCCGCGCCCGCGCGCCCGGCCGCGGAGAAAGAGAAGCGGCGGCCCGCGGGCCGGCCCGTCCTCTGGCGGGAGCACCGCGACGCCTCGGCCCTCGACCTCTTCTGGGGGCCGGGCGGTCGCCGCCTGAGGCCCGACCTCCGGCGGCTCACCTTCATCGAGGAGGAGAAGGGCGGCTACTCGAAGAAGTACCGCGTGCGCGACGCCGCCGGGCGCGTCTGGGTGGCGAAGGTCGGGAAGGAGGCGCAGAGTGAGACGGCGGCCACGCGCCTGCTCTGGGCCGCCGGCTACATGACCGAGACGACGTACCTCGTCCCGCGCGCGACCATCCCCGGCAAGGGCACGTTCAGGAACGTCCGCTTCGAGGCGCGCCCCGCGGGCGTCGAGCGCGAGGGCGAGTGGAAGTGGGACGACAACCCCTTCCGCGGCACGCGCGAGTTCCAGGGGCTGAAGGTGATGATGGTCGTCCTGAACAACTGGGACATCAAGGACGAGAACAACGTCATCCTCTCGGACGGGAGCGGCGAGCTGCGCTACGCCATCAGCGACCTCGGGGCGACGCTCGGCGACACGGGCAAGTGGCCGCTGCTGTGGCGCTTCACGCGCAGCCGCAACGACCCGGCGGGCTTCACCGGCGACAAGCTGATAGACGAGGTGAAGGAGGACGGGCGCGTGGACTTCGAGTTCTCGGGCAAGCGGCGCGGCATGTTCAACGA
>JALZHT010000449.1 GCA_030860645.1 Acidobacteriota bacterium | reverse complement strand
GCCCACGTCGCCGCGGAGGGGTTCGCCCCGGATGGTCGCCAGCGTGCGGTCGCCGCCGGGGACGACCTGCGCGAGTTCGTCCGGCGCGCCGTAGGCCCGGCCCTGCGTGCTCTCCTCGATGCGCTCCTGGTTCTCGGCCTGCGCTGCGCCCGAGGAGGCTTCCGATAAGAGGCCGGAGATGTCCTCGTCCGGCCCGGCGATGATGGCGATGACCTGGCCGAGCGGGACGGTCTCGCCCTCTTTGACGAGAATCTTCCGCAGCACGCCCTCGGCGAGCGCCTGCGCCTCCATCGTCGCCTTGTCCGTGTCCACCTCGGCGAGTGGCTCGCCGACGCTCACCCGCTCGCCCTCTTTCTTCAGCCACCGCGAGAGCTGCCCCTCCTCCATCGTCGGCGACAGCTTCGGCATCACGACTTGGGTAGCCATAAAGACCTCTCGTCAATCGTCAATCGTCAATCGTCATTCGTGCTTGAGCTGAACGGCCGCCGGGCCTGACCTTCCGACGCGGAAGCCGAGCAACCCCGATTGACGATTCACGATTTACGGCTTTTAGTCTAAGTACGCCACCTCGCGGACGGCGGCGACGAGGCGCGCGACATCCGGGAGGGCGAGACGCTCCAGGTTCTTGGCGTAGGGCATGGGCGCGTCGGCGGCGGAGACGCGCTTGACGGGCGCGTCGAGGTAGTCGAAGGCGTGCTCCATGATCTGCGCGGTGATCTCGGCCGCGACGCCGGCGAACGGGTGCGACTCCTCGGCGACGACGACGCGGTTCGTCTTCTTCACCGAGTTGATGATCGTCTCGGTGTCGAGCGGGCGGATGGTGCGCGGGTCTATGACCTCGACCGAGACGCCCTGCTGCTCCAGCTCCTCGGCCGCCTTCAAAGCCACCGGCACCATCAGCGAGCGCGCGACGATGGTCGCGTCCGTCCCCTCGCGCTTCACGTCGGCCGCGCCCAGGGGGACGAGGAAGTCTTCGCCCTCGGGCACCTCGCCCTTGTTGCCGTACATCCGCTCCTGTTCGAGGAAGATGACGGGGTCGTCGTCGCGGATGGCGCTCTTCAGGAGGCCCTTCGCGTCCGCCGGCGTCGAGGGCATGACGACCTTGAGGCCGGGGAAGTGCGCGTACCAGGATTCCAAAGCCTGCGAGTGCTGCGAGGAGACCTGGTAGGCCGAGCCGTTCGGGCCGCGGAAGACGATGGGGATTTTGAACTGGCCGCCCGACATGTAACGCATCTTGGCGGCCGAGTTGACGATCTGGTCGGTGGCGAGGATCGAGAAGTTGAAGGTCATGAACTCGATGACGGGCCGGAGGCCGACCATCGCCGCGCCGACGCCGAGGCCGGCGAAGCCCAGTTCCGTAATCGGCGAGTCAATTACGCGCCGGTCGCCGAACTCGTCGAGCAGACCCTTCGAAACTTTATAAGCGCCCTGGTAGGCGGCCACCTCCTCGCCCATCAGGAAGACGCTCTCGTCGCGGCGCATCTCCTCGCGCATCGCCTGGTTGAGCGCCTCGCGCATCGTGATTACTGCCATGAAGAAAACCTCCGCACGGACTGCCGGGGCCTGGCGTCTGCGCCCCGGCGGAACTCACCTGAGCGAGAAGCCGACGCTCACCGTCCCCACCACCCGCACGGGCTGCCCTTCGAGCCTCACCGGCGCGAAACGCCACTGGCGCACCGCGTCAACCGCCGCCTGCTGGGGCAGCGGGTGGCCCGTGACCGCGCTGGCTTCAACGACGCGGCCTTCCTCGTCCACGGTGATCTGCACGACGACCATCCCCGACGCGCGGGCCGCCTTCGCGATGGGCGGGTAGACCGGGTCTACTCTCTTGACGACCTTCCCGTTAATCACCCCGCCCTGGACGACCTTCCCCCGCCCCGAGGGGGCCGGCGCGCCGCCCCGGTCGCCGAGTACAACCCCCATGGACTTCGCCTCCAGGAGGAAGGGCCACAGGGAATCGGGCACCTCCTCCGGCAGCGGCTGTCTCACCCGTTTCAGGGCTTGGGCGGTGTCCTGGCTCTGCGGGTCGAGCGTGAAGGACGAGAA
This sequence comes from Acidobacteriota bacterium, assembly GCA_030860645.1. Taxonomy (GTDB): domain Bacteria; phylum Acidobacteriota; class Blastocatellia; order Pyrinomonadales; family Pyrinomonadaceae; genus QHXN01. The sequence goes on along the minus strand of JALZHT010000449.1, from coordinate 1,776 downwards.
GAAGCGGTCAACCTCGGGCTCGCCGGCCCTGCCGCCGAGTGTCATCAGGACGTAGATGTGGCGCGCGGCCTCGTAAGCGCGCACCGTGCCGACCGGCTTGTCGCTGCGCAGGATGAACTGTTTCCCCGCGCGCCCGTCGAGCGTCAGGTCGCGCTCGTGTGCGATGGCGTAATCGCCGGTGGCCGTGCCCCGCAGCGCGTGGCGCAGGCCGTTAATCACCTCGTCGAGCGTCCCGGCTGACCGCGCAGGCGCGCCGGACTTCTCGAACGAGAGCACCCAGTAGCGGACGCCGCCGCCCGCGGCCTCATACACGCGCGGCCTGCGCTTCGAGTCCCCGCCGAACGGGAGGACGCGCAAGGCCCGCAGGGGAGCCGCGGGCATGCGCACGGCGAACTCTTCCTCCTCCGGGGCGACCCAGCCCCACGCCTGGCCGCCCGCCTGCGCGAAGGCGGCGGACGCCAGCACGGCGACCGCAAGGCAGCCACTCAGGAAGCGTCTGTTCAAGGCTTGTTGCTCCTCGGCGGGTTGCCGTAGATGTCGGTGAAAAGCTCCTCGGGGGCCGGCTCGGGGCTTTGGTCGGCGAACTTGACGGAGCGGTCAACCGTTTCGCGCACGCGCTCTTCCATCCCCTTGAGCGCTTCGTCGTCGAGCACGCCCTTCTCGCGGAGGTTCTGGCTGAAGACCTTGATCGGGTCGCGCTCCTGGTACTTCTCGATCTCGGCGCGCGTGCGGTAGTGGCCGGGGTCGGACATCGAGTGGCCCATGAAGCGGTAGGTGCGGATTTCCAGCAGCGACGGCAGGTAGTCCCGGCGCGCGCGCTCGACCGCCCGGCGCGTCGCCTCGTAGACGGCGAGCACGTCCATGCCGTCTACGAACTCCGAGGCCATGTCGTAAGCGCACGCCTTGCGCGAGACATCCGACTGCGCCATCGCGCGCGTGAGCGACGTGCCCATGCCGTACTGGTTGTTCTCGCAGATGTAGATGCAGGGCAGCTTCCAGAGCTGCGCCATGTTCAGGGACTCGTGGAAGGCGCCCTGGTTGACGGCCGCCTCGCCGAAGTAGACGAGCGTGACCTGGTCGGTGCCGCGGTACTTCGAGGCGAAGGCGACGCCCGTCGCCAGGGGAATCTGCCCGCCGACGATGGCGTGCCCGCCGAGGAAGTGCCTCTCGGCGTCGAAGAGGTGCATCGAGCCGCCCTTGCCGGCCGAGCAGCCGCCCGCCTTGCCGAACAGCTCGGCCATGATCTCGTCGGGCGGGGTGCCCATGACGAGCGCGTGGCCGTGGTCGCGGTAGCTGGTGAGCGCGTAGTCGTCGGGCCGCAGGGCGGCGAGCGAGCCGACGGCGACGGCCTCCTGCCCGATGTAGAGGTGGCAGAAGCCGCCGATCTTGCCGAGCGTGTAAGCCTCGGCGGCCTTCTCCTCGAAGCGGCGGATGAGGATCATCTGGTGGAGCATGCGCAGCAGCGTCTCGCGGTCAAGCCCCTCGATATGCTTCTGCTGCTCCTGGCGTCGGTGCTCGTGCTCCTCGCGCAGTTCGTCGGCATCAATCCTGCCGCCGGCCTCGCGCCCGGTGACGGCCGCGGACGAAGACTGGTCGGCACCGGCGCGGGGCCTCAGAGGCGTGACTTTTAGTTCGCTCATAATCGAAACCCAACGGCGCGCCGGCCGCGCGGACGCCCCCGGCGCGCGTCGCTACCACTCGACTGCGGCGTGTTAATTAGTGCTTGAATAACTTGGCCGGATTATACGCGAGTCGGCTGCCCGCGCGCAAAAAGGG
>JALZHT010000448.1:1695-3828 GCA_030860645.1 Acidobacteriota bacterium | reverse complement strand
GTGCGGCTTCCGCCTTCTCTCTTTCGACCTTATCAGACCCAGCCGCCGCCTTCGCGCGCAGCTCCCCCCAACTCATCTCCTCGTATTCCGGCTCCCGCCCCCGCATCTTCCTGATCAATTCCGTGCGACTCAGGTTCAAGCGGTCGTCCCTGATCCGCAGCCTCGCCGAGTGCTCCGTCGTCACGCCCGCCCCGGAGCCCTCCGGCGGCAGCGTCGTGATGACCGCCTCCCCCAGCACCAACTCCGTCTGCTCGCCCGAAGTGTCCAGGCGACCGCTCGCCGCCGTCACCAGGCGGACCCGCCCCTCCGGCTCCAGCCAGTGCATGAAGACCCGCCCCCACTGCCCCTTCTCCCTGTCGCCGTCGCGGACGTAAACGACCTTGCCCGGCATCCCCGTGTAAAAGCTCCGCGGCTCGACCGGCGATTCCATCTTGCGCAGCGCCGCACGCAGCCCGGCCCCCGTCAGATTCCGCGCCGCCGCCGGGGCCCACACGAACCCCACGTAGAGCGCGACCACGCACAGCACGGCCCCGTAGACGAGCGCCGGCAGCAACACACGCCAGGTGCCCACGCCCGCCGCGCGGATCGCCACCAGCTCGCTGTCGCTCCCCATGCGACTGAAACCCGTCGCCGTCCCCGTCAGCACCGACATCGGCAGCGAAAAGATGAGGATGTTCGGCAGGAGGTTGAAGACGACCTCGAAGGCCAGGCCCGCGGAAGCGTCCGCGGCCCCCAGGACCTCCGCGAACCGCGCCGCCTGCTGCGTCAGCAGGACGGCCGTCAGGATGAGCAGGGAGAGGGCCGTGTAGGGGAGCAGCGCGCCCACTATGTACCTGTCAATCTGTCTCGGAAACATTACTTAACGCGCCCCCGGCTCCCGCGCCGCCTTCGCACTGACGCCCGCGCCCGCCCCGGCCGAGCCGTGACCCCGCAAGTCTTTCTCCAGCGCGCGCCGCAGCAGACGCCGCGTCAACTCCGAGAGCCTCTGCCGCCCGCCGGCGCTCGTCCGCCCGAAAGCCTCGGCCCAGGCCGCCGGCCCCTTCGACAGCATCTCGCTCATCCGCGCGTGCGCCTCCGGGTCGAAGGCGGAATCCCCCGCCCCCGCGCAATTCTTGCAGCGCAGAACACCTTCCGGGGCGGCGTAGACCCTGCCGTCCTCCGCCGGCAGCCCCCGCCCGCAGCCGCCGCAGCGGCGCAGTTCGGGCAGAAACCCCGCCAGCTTCAACATCCAAAGCTCGTAGTAGACCGAGACCGCCGCCAGCGACTCGGGCTTTTCGGCCGCGGCCTCCAGGCACGCCCGCACCATCCGGAAGAGGCGCTCGTCCGCCTCGTGCGGCGGGGCGAACTCCACCGCCAGCTCGCACAGGTAGCCGAGCACGGGCAGCGCCTCCGAACTCGCCGCCCACGCGAAATGCGAGCGCAGGATCTCGGCCTGCTTGAGCGTCACCAGCTCGCGCCCCTCCTTCTCGAAGTACGTGAGGTTGACGTGCGTAAAAGGCTCCAGCCCGGCCCCGAAGCGGCTCTTCAGACGGCGCGCCCCGCGCGCCACCCCGCGCACCAGACCGGCCCCGCGCGTCAGGCACACGGCGATCTTGTCCGCCTCCGAAAGCTTGTACGTCCTTAAGACGATCGCCTCTGTCTCGACCAGCCCCATCCTGCACGCCCCGCGCGGGCCGAAGCCCTAAGGTATCCAGTAAAGCAGCCACGCCAGAGCGAGGCCGACGCCCAGAAATTCGGCGAAGACTTTCAGGCCGTAGCGCAGTTTGTGCGGCGCGCCCTCGCGCCCCACGACCCCGAAGGGGAGCGCCACCACGGCGGCGAACAAGACCATCAGCATGAAGTGTTTCAATGCTTCCTCCCCGCCTTCAGGTCGAAGGCGTCGAGCGCCAGAAGGTAGTTGATCAGCCCCGCGACCATCAGGAAGACGTTCCCGTACTCGGCCGTCTCCAAACGCGCCTGGTCCTCGAAGGCCACCCCCAGCCACATCGACGCCAGGTAGATCAGCCCGCTCCCGAGGTTGCAGAAGCCGAAGACGTTCGAGAGCAGCCCCTCGCTGTCGTCGAAGAGGCTGTAGAAGTGGCCGCCCAGCACGACGCCCAGGACGTACAGGAGCCAGACCGTCGCCCCCGCCAG
>JALZHT010000448.1:0-1685 GCA_030860645.1 Acidobacteriota bacterium | reverse complement strand
CGCCAGCACCCCGCGCCAGACGTACCCCTGGCCGATGTGCCCCGCCCCGGGCACCAGCCACCCTAAAATGGACAGCCCCCAAGCGCCGGCGGCCGCCGACTCTGTTCCTTTCGCCAAAGCTCCCCCGTCTCCTTCATCTTAGATGTCAGGCCCACACACACCGGCGTGATCGGACGCGCCCGGCGAACCCGCCGTGGCTTCAATTCGTCTCCCCCGACGGTCGTCATTTAAAGTCTTACCCGACGGGTCGGCGCGACGACAACACTTCGTGCGAAAGTTTAAAGTCCGTGCGGGCGGCAGACAAACGCCGCCGGGCCGGAAGAAAAACCGTGCCGCGACTCCGCCGCCCCCTTCGAACCCCACAGCGCACGCCCGTCAGTACAAGAGATATTTCGCGCGCGCCTTCAGGAACTCGCCCAGGGCCTCGCCCCAGGAGGCTTCAATCGCCTCCAGCGAATCGCCCCTCTCGATCGCCGCGCGCAACTTGTCCGTCCCCGCGATCACGTCGAAAGGGTTCTTGTCGAAGACGTACTCGTAAGGCGGCTCCTTCCAACGGAACTCCGCGCCGTACATTTCGAAACAGGTCTTCACGACCGCGACGCCCGCCGTCACCGGCTCGAATTGCTCGCGATCCGTCACGTGTATTTGCACGCCCCCGCAGGGCTTCCCCGCGTGCTTCTGGAAAGTGGGCAGAAAATTCGCCGCGCGGAATTTGACGCCCGGCAGCCCCAGCGCTTCCAGCCGCCGCGCGAACGGCCCCGCCTCGACGTAGGGCGCGCCGACCAGCTCGAAGGGCCTCGTCGTCCCGCGCCCCTCCGACACCTGCGTCCCCTCCAGATGCACCGTGCCGGGGAAAACGGTCGCCGCGTCCAGCGTCGGCATGTTCGGCGAGGGCAGAACCCAGGGCACGTCCGTCTCGTCGAACCAGAGGTCGCGCGACCAGCCCGCCATCGGAACCACTTCGAGGTCGCAATCAATCCCCCAGTGATCCCTGAACATCTTCGCCAGCTCGGCCGCCGTCAACCCGTGCCGCGTCGGGATGGGGAACTGGCCCACGAAGGAGGCGAACTCCGGCTCCAGGACGTTGCCCGCCACCGCCTCGCCCCCGATCGGGTTCGGACGGTCGCAGACGATGACCTTCTTCCCCAGACGCCGCGCCGCGCGCATGCAGTTCGCGACGGTGTAGACGAAGGTGTAGATGCGGCAGCCCACGTCCTGCAGGTCGCAGACCAGCACGTCGACCTGCCCCAGCATCGCTTCCGTAGGCTCGCGCGTCTCGCTGTAGAGCGAGTAGACCGGCAGCCCCGTCTCCGCGTCCGTGACGTGCGGCGTCTCGACCATGTTGTCCTGCACGTCGCCGCGTATGCCGTGCTGCGGCCCGAACAGCGCCGTCACATTAACCTCCGGCACCGAGTTGAGGAGGTCCGCCGAGTGGCGCAGGTCGTGATCCACCGACGCCTGGTTGCAGACCAGCCCGACCCGCGCCCCGCGCAGCAGTTCGAGCCGCGACTCGCAAAGCTTCTCGATCCCCAGAACCGTCCGCCGGCCCCTCCGGGCCGGCCTCGCGTACGGCTTCGACTCTTCCAACAGACTGTTCACCCTCGACGCTCCCTTCACGGAGGATTTCACCTCGCCTCCGGCCCATACAAACGCCCGCCCCTTCCGGCAGCCCGCGGGCGTGGTCT
>JALZHT010000447.1 GCA_030860645.1 Acidobacteriota bacterium | reverse complement strand
CCTTCGGCTTCGGGTCGCAGAGGCCGGCCGCCCCGTTCAGCTCCGCGTCGTAGAGGCGGTCGGGGTCCGCGTTGTGCCCGGCCGGCGGGTGCTTGCCGACGAAGGCGACGCCCGCCTCGAACCGCGGCCGCTCGGCCGACAGCACCGGCCGCACGTTGCGCACCAGCGCCCAGACGCGGTACTGGTCCTCGGCGTGGTCGAAGCAGCGGAGCTGGCGGGGCAGCGGCAGGCAGAGGTGGAGGAGGCGGCCCGGCTCGACGGGGCGGGAGAGCGAGAGGCGCGCGCCGAAGGGCGTCACGTCGAGCAGGCGCGTGACCTCCTCCCACTCGACGGGGCCGGGCCCGCGGCCGCGCACCTTAAGCGGCAGCGCGAGCGGCACTCGCTCCCTGATCCGGCGGCTGATGACTCTCTGCGGTTGCATGGTCAGAACTTTAGGGTTGAGTCGCGGCCGTGCGCCGTCACCGGCTGGGCCGCCTGGGCCTCTTAGAGGGAGATAAGTTAGGGCGTGTCGGCCCGCGCGTCGGCCTGATAGGCCGAGCGATCATAAGCACCCCGCGTGCCTGCGGACGCGGCGCGCAAAAAGTTAATTTTTAGCGGGAATGAATGGCCGCGGAGAGTTCGGGTAGGAGAGGGCGCTGTCACCATGACCGGGGTGACTTCATTCTGACGGAAGTGACGGCCCTCTTATCCTTCCGCACGGCCGGGCGACGGCCATCCTGGCACGATCCTTCGCCGACGCCGTCGGGCCGCGGGGCGTCGGCCCGGCGCTCGACGAGGTCGAACTCGGCGCGCACCTCCACGACTTCGGCAAGTACCTGATCCCCAAGTCGCTGCTCCTCAAGCCCGGCCCCCTCTCCGAGGCGGAGCGGGCTGTCGTATCTTTGCACCCCGTGTACGGGGCCCAAGTGCTGTCCGGCCTGACGGCCATCACGGGGACGGTCCGGCGGGTGGTGCTCTACCACCACGAGCGTTGGGACGGTGCCGGCTACCCGGAGGGGCTGCAAGGGACTCGCATCCCCCTGCCCGCACGCCTCGTCTCAATCGCCGACGTTTACACCTCGCTGCGGGCCAGAAGGTCGTACAAGCCGACGCTCACAAAGCGGGAGGCGGCCGCCGAGATGGAGGCGATGGCCGGGCGCGAACTCGACCCCGCCCTGACGCGTGACTTCCTGAAGTTCGTCGGGGTTTAGCGGCGGCGCGCGAGGTGCTGGTGAGATGAAGACCGCCAGGGGGCTTACGGCGACGCCTCGCGTAGCCGTCGAGGGCGTCTCGCCGGTAATAAACTCCCGCAATGGTCTGACGGGCGGCTCCGGGGCATGGCCGTGGTAATATCCGGGCCCCGCCTGTATAATTCTCCCCCGCCGCCCGTACCCCCCTAAATTGAGCACGGTGTCCGGCCTCTCCCGACGAGTCCGCCTATGCCTATCGAACCGCCCAGCACGCCCGCGCCCGACCAAGACGCCGCGGCCAAGTGGGTCTCGCGGCTGCAAAGCCCCGACCTGGCTCCTTACTGGCTCTCGGCCATCATCGAGTCGGCCGACGACGCCATCGTCAGCAAAACGCTCGAAGGCGTCATCACGAGCTGGAACAGGGGGGCCGAGCGTATCTTCGGCTACACGGCCGAGGAGGTCATCGGGAAGCCCGTCCTGATACTCATCCCGCCCGAACTGCGCGACGAAGAGCCGGCCATCCTCGCGCGGCTCGTGCGCGGCGAGCGCATTGATCACTACGAGACGGTGCGCGTGCGCAAGGACGGCACGCGCATCGAGGTCTCCCTGACGGTGTCGCCCATCAGGGGCGCTGACGGCCGCGTCGTCGGGGCCTCGAAGATCGCGCGCGACATCACCGACCAGCGGCGCGCCCAGCGCGCGCTCGACGAGAGTGCGACGCGCCTGAGCCTGGCGCTGGCCGCCGCGCGCCTGGGGGACTGGAACTGGGACGCGGCCACCGACGTGGTCACCTTCTCGGAGCCCGCCGCACACATCTTCGGCATCCCGCCGGGGCCGCCCATGACCTGGACGGAGATGCGGGAACTGCTCCGCGAGGATGACCGCGAGCGGGCGCGTCTCGCCGTCGAGCATTCGCTGGCCTCGCGGGGCGATTACGACATTGAATACCGCGTCATGCACGCGGACGGCTCCGAGCACTGGGTCTTGGCGCGGGGGCGCGGCCTGTACGGCGACGACGGGCGGGTGCTGGGGATGCTCGGCGTGGTGCAGGACATCACGGACAGGAAGACGACCGAGCAGGCGTTGCGCGAGCAGACCGAGGCGCTCGGCACGATCAACGAGGTCGGCCAACTGATCTCGGCCGAACTCGACCTTCACAAGGTGGTGCAGGCCGTCACGGACGCGGCCACCGAGCTGACGGGCGCGCGCTTCGGCTCCTTCTTCTACAACGTGCTGAACGAGGACGGCGCGTCCTACATGCTCTACACCCTCTCCGGGGTGCCGCGCGAGGCGTTCGCCCACTTCCCGATGCCGCGCGCCACCGACCTCTTCGGCCCGACCTTCCGCGGCGAGGGCGCGGTGCGCGCCGGCGACGTGAGGCAGGACCCGCGCTACGGCAAGAACTCGCCTTACTACGGGATGCCCGAGGGCCACCTGCCGGTCGTGAGCTACCTGGCCGCGCCCGTCGTCTCGCGCACGGGCGAGGTCCTCGGCGGACTCTTCTTCGGCCACCCGGAGGCGGGCGTCTTCACGGAGCGGCACGAGCGGATAGTGGTGGGGCTGGCGGCGCAGGCGGCCATCGCGATGGACAACGCCCGGCTCTACGAGGCCGCGCAGCGGGCGCGCGCAGAGGCCGAGCGCCTCTACCGCGAGGCGCAGGAGTCCGGCCGGCTCAAGGACGAGTTCTTAGCCACCGTCTCGCACGAGCTGCGCACGCCCCTGACGGCCATCCTCGGCTGGGCGCACATGCTCCGCTCCGGGCAGTTCCACGGCGACTCGGCCAACAAAGCCTTCGAGACGATAGAGAGGAACGCGCGGGCGCAGGCGCAGCTCATTGACGACCTGCTCGACGTCTCGCGCATCATCACGGGCAAACTCCGAATTGATGTCAGGCCGGTTGACCCCAACTCCTTCATCGAGGCGGCCATCGAGGCGGTCAGGCCCGCGGCGGAGGCCAAAGGCGTGCGCGTGCAGAAGCTCATGGACACGGGCGTCGTCTCGGTGGCGGGCGACCCCGTCCGCCTCCAGCAAGTCGTCTGGAACCTGCTCTCGAACGCCATCAAGTTCACGCCGAAGGGCGGGCGCGTGCAGGTGAAACTTGAGCGCGTCAACTCGCACGTCGAGCTCGCCGTCACCGACACGGGGCCGGGGATCGCGCCGGAGTTTCTGCCGCACGTCTTCGAGCGCTTCCGCCAGGCCGACCAGCGGACGAGCCGCCAGCACGGCGGCCTCGGCCTCGGGTTAGCCATCGTCCGCCACCTCGTCGAGCTGCACGGCGGGACGGTGCGCGCCGAGAGTCCCGCCGAGGGCGGGGGCTCGACCTTCACGGTGCGGCTGCCGGTCGCGCCCGTCTACCGGGCCGAAGAGTTGGCCGAGCGCGTCCACCCGGCGGCGCGCGACACGCTGCCCTCCTTCGAGTGCCCCGACCGGCTCGACGGGCTGCGCGTGCTCGTCGTGGACGACGAGCCGGACACGCGGGAGTTGCTGAAGGCCGGGCTGGGGCAATGCGGCGCGGAGGTGACGGTCGCGGCGTCGGCGGCCGAGGCGCTCGCCGCGATGGAGGCGGCCCGGCCAGACCTCCTCATCAGCGACATCGGGATGCCCGAAGAGGACGGCTACGAGTTGATTAGAAAGGTGCGGGCGCTGCCGGCCGAGGGCGGCGGC
>JALZHT010000446.1 GCA_030860645.1 Acidobacteriota bacterium | reverse complement strand
AGCCGCGGCGGGCGGGCCGCAGGAGGCGAGCAGCAGCCGGCGCTCCCGCTCGCCCACCGCTGGCAGCTCGGCCACGGGTGTCTGCGGCTCGTCGAGAGCGCACCGCAACAGCACCAGGTAGCCGTCCGCCCAGCGCCGCACGACCTCAGACGTGAACAGCGATGAATTGTAGGTGAAGGCCAGGCGGAGCCCCTCTGCGGTGTGCGAGGCCGTCAGCTTCAGCTTGAAGCGTTCGGAGCACGCGCTGAGATGGCTCAGGGTGAAGGTAAGCTGCGCGGCGCGGAGGCTCTCGGGCCACTCCTCGTAAGAGAAGCCGACCCCGGGGCCGACCTCCGGCGCGGCCTCACCACGCCCACGGTCGAAATACTCCTGCCAGCGGTATGCTTCCTTGTGGGTCTGCGCGACGTGCCGGGCCACATCGCCCAGCGTTCCGCCCCCGTCGAGCGCAGCGCGCAGTGGGAGGTGCTTAGTGAAGAGGCCGACCGAGCCGCGCAGTTCTGTATACTTCCCGCCGTCGAAGGCGGTGTTGATGACGAAGTCCGGCACGCCCGTCAGCCGCCACAGAAAGATTTGCCAGCAGGCGAGCAACACCGTCTCGGCTGTCGCCTGGTGCCCGCGTCCCAGCGCTTCCAACCGCTGGCGCTCCGCCCCACCGACCTCGACGGTCAGAGTCTCGGGGCGATACCCGACCGCCGCCGCGTGATCCTCCAGGGGCAGGCTCGATGGCGGCAGGTCGGCCGTTTCCTGCTGCTGACGCTGCCAGAACTCGCGGCCCGCGCGCTTATCTTCCGACTCCAGCAGCTCGTACTGCCATTCGGAGAAATCGACGTACTGCACCACCTCGCCTTCCACCACCTCGCCCGACGCCGCGGCCGCGTAGTGCCGAACAACATCGTCCAGCAGGTGCCTCAGCGCCCAGGTGTCAGCGCAGAGCGCCGACATACTCAGCACCAGGGCATGCTTGTGAGTGCCCATCTCGGCAAGCAGCAAGCGCAGTGTTTCGCCCTGTTCGTAGTCGAAAGGACGTTCGCGCTCTTCACGCAGGTGCTCGGCTAAACGCTCCTCAGCCGCGTCGGCCGGCGCGAGCTTGACTTCGCGCAGCCGCACCGGCGACTCCTCATGAACAACCTGTAGGGGTAAGTCGACACCGGGCACGCGGTGGAAGGAAGTGCGTAGAATCTCGTGCCGCATCACCACCCGCCGCAGGGCTTCATTGAGGTGTTCGCGGCGGAGCGGCCCCTCGATCAAGACGGCGCATTGCGCGTGAAAGCTGGCCGAGTGTTGTTGAAGCAGCCAGACGCGGTGCTGCTGCGGTGAGAGGCGGAAGCCTTCGATTTCCTGGTGTTGCATGCTGTGTGTTTATTCTCCCTTTGGATGTCGCAGGCTACCGCACGCGGCGCCGAGGTGACCCTTGCCTGGCATGACGGAAGCGGGCCGCCCCGAGGGTGCCGGCGGCCACGCCGGGAGGCACACGCCTCTTCGCCTGACCGTCGATTCTCTCGCCCGCACTCGAAGCCCACGCCGTTAGTTCCGCGGGGTCGAGTTCTTCGTCGCCCAGTCTGTTCGTGAGGCGCTCTTGTCGTCCCTTGGCGGAGGGCGTACCGGTACAAGGATGCCTGAGTATCAAGGCTGCGCGATAACACATTACTTAGGCGAAGGGGTAGATGTCTTTATAAAGTGTTCAAATATTCCCCAAAGAATCTTTAAAGAGTTCTTAAATTCCGCGGGGCGCTCGCCGCACGGCGCACCTGTCGCTCGCCGGCCGGAGTCCACGTCCGGCTCGGGGCCGCGGGAGATGTTGACCTGCCCTCGTTGGTTAGGGACGAGTAGCTTCGTCATCGACAGTCCAGACCCGGGGCTGCGATGCGCCGGTCGGAGACGATGTTGACAGGTGCTCCACCGGAGGGGACGGTGCCCGCGCGGAGGAAGCAGACACGCGGCCGGGCGCGGGCGGCGTGGACGGCCGCCACGGCTCCCGGTCGCTCGTTGCACATCGCTCTAAAGTGATGGAGGCGCGCCCACCCGCAGGTGGGAGGGAGCAACGCGGTGGTAACTTCTTCTCACCAGGCTGTTCAGCTCGTCGGACAGTAGATGACAAACCCGCGCCCGGGCGCTGTGGATGAAGAAGTGATCGCCCGGCAGCATGTGCAGCTTGAAGATGTCGCTCGTCTGTTCACGCCACTCTTCGAGGCTCGCGCGACCGACGTCGTGATCGTCCGCCCCTCCCAGCGCGGTGATGGGGATGTTCAAAGGCTCGCTAGGCGCGTAAGCGTAGGTTTGGCAGATGGAGAAATCCGCCCGGAGGATGGGCAGCACCAGCTCCAACAGCTCCGGGTGCTCCAAGACTTCGCGCGGGGTGCCGTTGAGGCGGCCCAACTCTTCGATAAACTCCGCTTCGGGTAGATCATAAGTGCGCCGCTCGCCTTTCGGCGGGAGGTGCGGCGCGCGCCGGCCGGAGACGAACAGGTGCCGGGGGCCGACGACTTTCTTCGCCCGCAGGCGGCGCGCGGTCTCAAAACCGATCATGGCTCCCATGCTGTGGCCGAAGAACGCGAAGGGCCGGTCGAGCAGCGGCAGCAGTTCGGGCACGAGCGCGTCCACGAGCGGCCCGAGCTGGTTGAACGCCGGCTCGTGCAGACGGCTTTCGTGCCCCGGCAACTGGACCGGGCAAACCTCCACGTCGGCGGGCAGCGCTTCCGGCCAGGAGCGGTAGGTGAGAGCGCCGCCGCCCGCGTACGGGAAGCAGAACAGGCGCAGCCTCGCCGCCGGATTCGGTTTCGGGCTCTTAATCCACCCGCTGTTGTACTTCAGTATGCTCACGTTGACCTTCCCCGGTTAGGTGATAGTAGACAGTCGGGTCGTTGTCAGGCTCGGGCGACCCCGCCCGCGGACGGGGCCTCCGGTGACCCTTCACACGTCTCCGCATCTTCACGCGCGCGACGCCGGTCACGGCCGCCGCTTCCGCGGCGAGGGACAGTTTAGAGTTCCTGGTTGGTGTAGAGTTCCGACATCGCCACGACAATTTTCCGCGGGCCGACGAACGGCTCCCGGCCGTGCGTGGAAAGGAAATTATCGAGCATCATAATGTCTCCCTCCTGCCAGGGGAAGGAGACGGACTCCTCTCGAGAGACCCCGCGGATCTCGTCGAGCACGGAGCTTTCGATGGGCGAGCCGTCACCGTAGTAGGCGTTGCGCGGCAAATTTTCTTCGCCGAACTCCTCCAGCAGCGATTCACGCACCGCGGGTTCGAGGTTGGAGAGGTGGAACATGTGGGCGTGGTTGAACCAGACCGTGTCGCCCGTCTTCGGGTGCGTGGCGACGGCCTGACGCACCTGACGCGTCCGCAGCCGGTTGCCATCCTTCCACTCGACCTCCGTCCGCGCGGCGCGGCAATACTCTTCGACCTGCGCCCGGTCGGTCGTCTGAAAAACGTCCTGCCAGGGCATGTCCAGGCCGTCGCCGTAGTTGCGCGTATACATCACCTTCTTCCGCATGAAGGTTTCTTTGATCTTCGGGTCGAGACGCTGAAACACGACGCGGTCGTCGGCGATGGGCGTGGCCCCGCCCTCCCGCGCCGCCTGGACGCAGTAGAACCAGATTTTCGTCGGCCAGTTATGCGAGTACGACATCTCATGATGCAAGGGGATGTGCTGGTCGGCCGGGAATTCGGTCGAAGTGTAAACTTTATTTCCCACCTCGGTGCGCGGCGCGGCCCGCTCGCGGTAGTCGAGGAGGTCTGGCGAGACGGCGCGCGCGAACTGCTCGAAGCGCCCCACGCCCTCGACCCGGAAGCCGCGGAACAGCAGCGCCCCGTGGCGCAGCAGCAGCCCCTCGAGG
>JALZHT010000035.1 GCA_030860645.1 Acidobacteriota bacterium | reverse complement strand
GCCGTGGCCCGCCCCATCGCGCGCGCCGCCAACGCGGGCCGCTCCTGCGCCGCCTCGAACCAGTAGGGCGTGCCCTGCCAGCGATAGGTGGGCAGCGGCACAAAGCGCCGCTCTTCGGGTCGGAAGAGGGCCTCCCAATCCGGTGAGATGCCGCACGCGTACAGCGCGCCGACGCCTTTGAGCAGAGACTCACGCTCGCCTTCGTCACGCCGCAGCGAGGCGACGGCCCGCGCATCAGCCCCGACGTGGCGAATCGTCTCCACGAGAGGCGTCCAAGCGACCGGATGCGGGCTCACCTCCAGGAACGCCGTGAACCCGTCGCCGAGGAGCCGCGCGATGCCGTTCATCTGAAGCACCGACTTTCGCAGGTTGCGCGCCCAGTATTCGGCGTGCAACTCCGTGCCAACAAGGTAAGTGTCATCGACGGTCGAAACCATCGGGACCGCACCACGACGCGGCTTCAGGTCGGCCAGTTCAGCCCGCAGTTCGTCGAGCAGGCTCTCCATCTGGATGCTGTGGCTCGCGACATCGGCCTTCACGAAGCGGCAGGGGAGGCCGCGCCCCTCAAGCTCGTCGGCCAGGCTCCGCAGCGCGGTCGGGTCGCCCGAGACTACCGTCGTCGTGGGGCCGGCGACGACGGCCACCGACAAGACGGAGCCGTAAGGGGCAAGCGCCTGCCGGGTTTCGTCGAGTGACAGCGGCAGTGAGGCGATGGCGCCCCGCCCCCGCAGCCGCTTCATCAGGCGCGTGCGGCGGCACACCACCGCCATCGCGTCCTCGATACTGAGCATTCCCGCCACGTGCGCGGCGGCGGCCTCCCCCATGCTGAAGCCGAGCACCGCGTCCGGTTCGATGCCCCACGAGCGCCAGAGGGCCGCGAGGCCCGCCATGACGGCAGTCAAGGTGGGCTGCACGTAGTCGATCTCTTCTAGGAGTGCTTCGTCGAGTTCCCCGCGCAGGAGCGCGGCGACCGACCAGCCCGCCTCCTTTCGCACGGCCTCGTCGCAGGCTCCGATCACGTCGCGGAAGGCCGGTTCCCGCGCTAGCAGTTCGCGCCCCATGCCGACCCACTGCCCGCCCTGGCCGGGGAAGACGAAGGCGAGCTTCGGCGTCGAGCCCGGACTCACGTGTCCGGCTGCCCCCGGGTACGCCTCCCTCCCTTCGAGGTGGGCGTTCAGCCCCTCGATCAGTTCGTCCCGAGATGAGGCGACGAGCCCGAGCCGGTGCGGGTGGTGCTGGCGGCGGGCACCGGCTGAGTAACAGAACCGCGCCAGCGAGCTCGGGGCTGACGGCCCCTCCAGCCAGTCGCGGTAAGCCGCGACTACCGCATCGAGCGCCTCGGGCGAGCGGGCCGAGAGAGGCAGCAGCGTGGGCTCTAAAGTGGTGACGGACGGGATCGGGTCGGGCTCGCGCGGTAGCGCTTCCTGTAGGACAACGTGGCCGAGCGTGCCCGTGAGTCCGAAGGCGCTGACGCCGGCGAGACGCCCCGCCGCGCCGCCCTCGGGCCACGGCGTCGTCTCTGTCTGGACGCGCAGACGACGCTCTTCGAGCCGGAGTTCCGGGTTCGGGGTCACGAAGTGAAGACTCTTCGGGAGCACCCCGTGGCTCAGCGCAAGCGCCGCCTTGATGACGCCGGCCATCCCGGCCGCGCCCTCCGCGTGGCCGATGTTGGTCTTGACGGAGCCGATCAGGCACGGGCGGCCGGGCGGCCGGCCCTCCCCGAGCACGGCGCCCAGCGCCTCTGCCTCCGCCCGGTCGCCGGCGCGTGTCCCCGTCCCGTGAGCTTCGACGTACTGGACTTCGCCCGCCCCGACGCGCGCGTCCGCGAGCGCCGCGCGGAGCAGGGCCTCTTGCGCCCGCGCGGAAGGGTGCATCATGTCGATGCTGGAGCCGCCGTTGTTCGTGACTGCGCTCCCTCGGACGAGGGCGTAAATGCGGTCGCCGTCGGCGAGCGCGTCGCCCAGGCGCTTGAGCACAAGCACGCCGAAGCCCTCGCTCCGTCCGATGCCGTCGGCGCCCGCGTCACAAAACTTGCAACGCCCATCGGCGGAGAGCATCCGCGAGCGTGAGCAGGCGATTGAGAGCTCAGGCCCCAGGATGGCGTTGGCGGCGCCAACCAGCGCCACCGGGCACTCCATGTTGCGTAGGCTCCGGCAAGCGAGGTGAAGCGCCACGAGCGATGAGGCGCGATCCGCATCGACCACCAGGCTCGGCCCCTCGAAGCCGAAGGCGTGCGAGATGCGCGCCGCCGCCGTACCGCGCGCGCCGCCGGTCGCCATCGTGAGGTCCAAGTCCGCGGCGCCGCGGTACATGTGGTGCAGGTAGTCGTTCGACATCATGCCCACGAATACGCCCGCACCGGACACTCCGTGGCGGTCTGGGGCGAGGCCGGCGTCCTCCAAGGCTTCGTAAGCCACTTCGAGGAGGACGCGCTGCTGCGGGTCCATCGCCTCGGCCTCGCGCGGGGCGATGCCGAAGAACGCGCCGTCGAAGCGTTCGATGTCGTCGATGAAGCCGCCGAAGCGTGAGGCGATCTTTCCCGGCGTCCCCGGCGTGGGGTCGTAGAACGCATCGATGTCGAAGCGACTGGGCGGCACCTCGGTGACGGCGTCCGCTCCGTCGGCGAGCAGGCGCCAGAACGCCTCCGGCCCGTTGGCGCCGGGGAAGCGGCATCCGATCCCGACAATCGCAACCGGCTCAGTAGTGAGGGTGTCGTCCGCGCTCATTCGTCGTTCACCGAGTAGACGGGGAAAAAGCCGGTCTCGCCGCGCCGGAAGCGGGCGGCCAGTTCGGGGACCTCGTCGAAGCTGTAGATGCGCTCGTCGATCTCGGGCATCCAGCCGTGCTCCTCGCCGTAGGCCACGGCCGCGAGCGCCTGTGAATACCGGGCATAGTGCGTGTGGATGAACTGGTGGCGCCCGATGCACTCGACCGAACGCAGGTAGGTGATGCTCATCCCTTCTTTCCAGCCCGCGGTGGTAATGATGCCTTCGCGGCCGAGTGCCTTAGAGGTGGCCCGGAAGAGGGGCGAGCCGAGGTAGTCCACGAAGACCTGCACGTTCTCGCCGCCAGTGCGCTCGGCGACTTCGAGCAGAAAAGCCCGCTCCGCCTGGGTGTAAGCCCGCCGGAACGCCCCGTCTTCGGCGTATCGTTTCTCGTCGAAAAAAATCTCTCCGAAGGCCCTGCGGTCGATGGGCGTGACCCCGGTTCTGCGGATCTGCTCCAGGTGCGCGTCGTTACCCGAGAGCATCACCGTGCGGCACCTCTGCCGCCGGGCCAGATCAAGTGTGGCGAGGGTTGTTCCGCCGCTCCACCCCCAGACGTGAGGGTCCGGGAACTCGTCGGCCCCGACGAGGAGGCGGAACGTCCCGAAGGCAAGCTCCCAATTCGACCAGGCGGTGATGTAGCGCACCGAAAAGGCCGCCCACTGCGCCAGTGAGTGGCGCGTCGGCTCAGGAACCGGCACCAACTCGCGCGCCTTCAGCTTGATGCGCGTTGCGAGACAGCCCATCGTGCCCGGCGCGTCATAGGCGAGCATGCGCTCCGGGTAGCCGAAGCGGTCGGTGACGGAAGAGGCGAAAAGGATGGCGTGCTGCTGAGGTCTGAGGTCTCGGACGTCGGCGCCGACGGCCACGATCCGAACGACGCCCGCGTTCCCGATAATCACCCGCTCCTCGCCGCGCATCCGGCAGATGTCGATCGGGCGGCGCGAGAGGGCGTGCTCCATGTTGCCCTCCCAGGAGCCGTAGAGCGGTTCAGCTAGGACCTCGTCGGCGGCGACATCGTCAAGTTCGAAGTCCTGCCGCACCAAAGTGCCGGGCTGCCCCACCATGTCTGGGGCGGCGACGTGTAGGAACCATCCAGTTGAGGAGATCGTCACCTACTTAACCTTCCCTAAGCTCGAGGCGCCCGCCTCCGCGGGACGCAAAGGAGCTGGACGCACACGCACCGGACGCCCGCGCGGGGACATCGGCCGAACGACATGCATCACGGGCGGCTCCCGCTACATCCGAACCGCCGCTCCATCGCTGAGAACTACTGGGGGTTGGTTATCCGCGATGAGGAGTTGAGCATACAAGAGGGCGAGTGCGGCGGCCGAAAATTCCGGATAGCGTGTTCCACCTGATGAAGCCCTCTCAGGGACGAAGAGCCGTCATCATATCGTTACGATGGGCGACCGTCAAGAACCGGACATTTCTCCGCCGAGAAATTTACAAGAGATGGTATTTCCTTTTGCTGCTTTTGGATTTCCGGCCGGTGAAGGCGCGCGGCGGGCAGCAAAAGCGCGTAAGCTAAGGGTCTGAAGGACGGTTGCGGCCGTAGGAGCGACGCCCCCTCCCACGGCTACGGGTCGGGTCTTGGCACGACTCCGTTTACGATATTTCGCTCGGGCTGGCCGTTCAGCAGGCGGCGCACCGAGGCGGCCGCTTTGTAGCGCACCTCGGCCAGAGACTCGTCGGCATAAAAGGCGGAATGGGCGGTCAGTAGCACACGCTCCGAACTACGCAGGGCTTCCGGCACCTCCGGCTCACTGCTGAGCACATCGAGTCCGACCTGTCCGATGTGGCCGGCGACGAGGCTCTCGATTAGGGCCTGCTGGTCGATGACGTCGCCGCGCGCAGTGTTAATTAGCATCGTCTCCGGCCTCAGCCGCGCCAACTCCGCGGGCCCGATGATGTGGCGCGTCTCGGGAGTGAGCGGAACGTGCACGGAAATGACCTGCGACCAGTCAAGCAGCTCATGAAGGGTCTCATGGCGGGTCACGGCGTGAACCTTCTCGACGCCGCTCGGCAGATAGGGGTCGTAGAAGGCGACCTGGAGGCCGAAGGCCTGGGCGCGGCGGGCGACCGCGCTGCCGATGCGCCCGAAGCCGACCAGCCCGAGGCGCAACCCCCGCAGCCGCGGCACGCGCCCTACGGCGCGCCAGTCCCATTCGCCATTTTTGGCACGCGGGCCGACGATGTGCAGCTTGCGCACCAGGGCCAGCAGTAGGGCCAGCGTGTGATCCGCCACCTCCTCTATCCCGTAGTCGGGGACGACGGCCACGGGGATGCCGCGCTGGGCCGCATAATCAATGTCGATGTTGTCGTAGCCGGCGGCCGAGCGCACGATACCGCGGCAGTTTTTCAGGCGCGCGATGACGGACGCCGGCAGCGGTATCGTGTGCCACGAGATGACGGCAGCCGCGTCGTCGACCAGACCTATCAACTCCTCCGCCGAATTCACGCGGCGCAGAATCGGGCGCGCTTCGGGGCTGAGGACCTCACGCTCGATGTCCGGCTCCTCCAGGTATGGCCCCTGATGCGAATCGACTATGAAGACATCCTGCTCCATCTGCCCCCTCACCGGATCTGTGGCCGAGAACAAGGCCACCGTTGCAGCTCGCTCGCGCGGAGGAGCACCTGCTTCTAACGCGCTCTGGATTGTGACTCGGCTCCCCGGCCGGTCTCAAAGCCGCGCGGCCGGGGCGTGCCTGCTATTGGAAGCGTAACGCCACCATCGGATCGACGCGCATCGCCCGGCGGGCCGGGAACCAGCAGGCTACGACGGCCACGACCACGAGGCCGGCGCAGGCTGCGGCGAGCAGCGCCGGGTCGAAGGCGGAGACTTCATAGAGCTGGCTCTGGAACAGACGCCCGAGCGCGAGACAGCCCGCCAAACCCACGACGGCGCCGAGCAAGACCGGCCTCATGGCCTGACTGATGATGAGACGTAAGACGACGCGCGGCCGCGCCCCGAGCGCCATCCGCACGCCGATCTCATTAGTGCGCAGCGTCACCGTATAGGCGACGACGCTGTAGACGCCGACCGCCGCCAGCACCAGAGCGAGCGCCGCGAACAGCCCGAGCAGCGTGAAGAGAAGCCGCTGTTGGCTGAGCGACTGCCCGACGACGGCTGAGAGCGCGGTCGGGTTGGTGAGCGGCAGTTCCGGGTCGAGGGTTTTGAGCACACTGGCCGCGGTTCCGGCGAAGGCCGCGGGATCTGACGGGGTGCGCACCACGACCTGCATGAAGTTGCTCTGCCTCTGCATCACCGGGCGATAGAACTCGACCTCCGTCACCTGCGCCAACGTCAGCGAGCGCACGTCGCCCGCCACTCCCACCACCTCCATCTCCAGACCGACGTTGTTATTAGTTCCCATCAGGATGCGGCGGCCTACCGGGTCGGCATCGGGAAAGAGCCTCCGCGCCGTGCTGCGCGAGATGATGACGACCTGCGGGGCTTTACTCACGTCGCGGTCGGTGAAGTCGCGGCCGGCGAGCAGCGGGATCTCCATCGCGGAAAAGTAGCCGGGGATGATCGAGCGGGTCTGCCCGAGCGGACGGTCCTTGACCGGGGGCACGTCGCCGTCGGCCCGCGCGTAGGGCGCGCGCGTGTTGTTGCTCGAGAGCGGCAGCCCCTGGATGAGACTCGCGGCGGCGACGCCGGGCGTGCGACGCATCTCCTCGGCCAGGCGCAGGTAGAAGCGCGACTGGGCCTCGATGTCCGGGTAGCGCGAGGGCGGCAGGGTCATGCTGGCGACGAAGACGCCGTCGGGGCGGAAGCCGGGCGTCTGATTTTGGAGCCGCAGGAAGCTGGTGGTCAGGAGCGCGGCGCCGGCCAGCAGCATGAGCGTGACCGCGACCTGACCGGCCACCAGGAAGCTGCGCATCAAGTGCTGTCCGCGGCCGCCGGTCATGCCCCGCCCGCCCTCGCGCAGAACGGTCGCGGGCTCGCCGCGCGACGCTTGGAGGGCGGGGTAGACGCCGATGAGCAGGCCGGTCAGCAGCGCGACGCCCAGCGTCGCGCCGAGCACCGGCAGACTGATCCGGATGTCGCCGGAGAACGTGATGAAATTCTGCGCGAGGCCGACCAGCGCGGGTAGGCTCCACATCGCAAGGAGCAGGCCCAGCCCGCCGGCCAGCACGCTCAAGAGCAGACTCTCGACGAGGAATTGCTGCACGACGCGGCGGCGCGAAGCCCCGAGGGCGGCGCGCAGGGCGATCTCGCGGCGGCGGTGGGCGAAGCGAACGAGCATGAGGTTGGCGACGTTGGCGCACGCGATGAGCATGACGAGGGCGACGGCCGCGAACAGCGTGAAGAGCGGCGAGCGGGCGGTGCCGACGATGTCGTCGCGCAGGGGCACGGTGACGAGATTCCAGGAGGAGTCCACCTTGTCCGGGTAGTCGGCGCGGTAGCGCCCCGTGATCAACTCCATCTCCTGCTGCGCGGCCGCGGCCGTGACGCCCGGTTTTAAACGGCCGACGGTAAGGAGGTAGCTGACGCCGCGCTGGAGAAGTTCGGGGGCGATGCCGGGCAATTCAAAAGGGCGCGTCACCCACACTTCGGCCTGCCAGAAGCCCGGCAGGCGCGGCGCGACTCCGACGACTGTGTAAGAGACGCCGGACAGGGTGATGCCGCGGCCGAGGACGGCCGGGTCGGCGCCGAACCGCTCCCGCCAGAGCGTCTCGCTGAGCACGGCCACGGGCGGGCCCTGTTCCTCGGACGGCTCGAAGAACCGGCCGAGGACGGGCGCGGCGCCGAAAGTCTGGAGGAAGTTCGCCGTGGCGGAGGCGCCGTTGACCTGCACCGGCTCGCTTCGGTCGAGGAGCGTGTAGGCGGTGAAATTAGCCGCGCCGAGGCCGCTGAAGACGGTCTGCTGGTCGCGCATGAACTGGAACTTCGGCACCGACATGTTGAGTTGGGAGAGGCTGCGGCTGCGGTCCTCGCCGTAGACTCGCAGCAGCCGATCCGGCTCCGTGAGCGGGTACTCGGCGAAGAATGCCGCATGCAGGACGGAGTAGATGGCCGTGCTGGCGCCGATGCCGAGCGCCAGCGTCAGGACCGCCACCGCCGCGAAGCCGGGATGCTTCCACAGCACCCGCAACCCGAAACGCAAGTCTTGCCACAAGTGTTTCAGCATCTGGTTTCTCCCGGTTCGTGAAACGCGCGGCCCCACGGTGGAGCGGGACGATGCAATCTTTAGAGGATAGGGGCGCCGCCGTCCGGCAACTCATCTTCGACTCCGCGGAGGCGTGGGGACAGAAACCCAAGGGCGGATATTAGCACAACGAAAGTTCCCAGAACGATAAAGAGCAGGCCGATGCCGCGCCCCGGCCCGACGCCGAGCACGCGCCCCACCGTCGCCGCGAGCGGCCCGCCCGAGACGAGCAGCGGGACGAAGACTTTGTCGGCCAGCGGGCCGGCGATCACGTAGGCGAACGGCAGCGTTGACCATGCGATCATCCGCCGCACGGCGAAGACGCGGCCCTGCACACCGGGTTCGACCTTGCTCTGCCAAATCGCCTGGCTGGCGGCGAGCGTCACCGCCACGCTGAACGAGAAGACGAAGGTGGCGACGCCGACGACCATGGCTGACGAACCAAAGCCGGCCATCACGATGCACGCCCCGGCCAGCATCTCGAACCCGAGGACTCCGTAGACACGCCGCCGCGGTCCGCCCCAGGCGCTCACCACCAGGTTGCCGGCTAACATCCCCACCCCGGCGGCGGAAAGGATCACGCCGAGCGCAGCGGCGGAAGCGAAGGACAAGACGAACGGCGTGCCGAGCACGACCACCGTCCCGCTCAAAAAGTTAGTGAGGGCGAAGAAAAGCAAGAGGCCCAAGAGTCCTCTGCGCGCCGTTACGTATGACCAGCCGTAACCGAGGTCACGCCAGAATCCGCCCCGGCCCTGCTCACTCTGCTGGGGCGCGGCGAGGCCGGGTATACGCGCGACGAGCAGCGTCAAGACGGCGATCAAAGAGGCGAGACAGTTGAGCAAGAGCACCCCCCAGAGTCGCACGCCGAGAAGCAACGCCCCCGCGAGCGCCGGGGCCACGATGCGGGCGACGGCCTCGGCGAGCTGGGTCATCCCACTGGCACGCCCGAGTTGTCTCTGCGGTACGATGAGCGTCACGGCGGCCGAGAGCGCGAGCCATTGGAAGGTGTTGAGCGCCGCTTGAAAGGCGCTGGCGAGATAAATGTGCCAGACTTCGAGGCGCCCGGCGACGAGCAACAGCGCCAGCAACAGCGTGCTCCCGCCGACGCCGACGTGGCTGGCGATGAGCACACGGCGTCGGTCCCATCGATCCACGAGGCTCCCCGCGAAGGGCGAGATGACAATGGCGGGCAGGGTGCTGAAGGCGAAGATGAGCGCGTACTGCGTGGCGGAACCGGTGCGCTGATACGTCCAAATCCCGAGCGCGAAGCCTGTCAGACCGGAGCCGGTGAGGGAGACGAGCTGCCCGACCCAGAGGAGGATGAACACGACCGGCCGCCGTCCGGTCGTTGAGGCGACATCCCCCGAGGGGGGAAGCTTTCGCGACCTCAGGCGCAGCTTTCGTGAGGCAATGAGCGACGATAGTTGCTGCGTGAAAGCCATATGCCCCGTATTGAAGTCGTGCCGCCGCGGCGGCCCGCATGAGACTCAGCCACCGAGACCCTCACCCGCGCCGTCCTCCAACTGAGCCTTCACCAGCGCCGCGAGTGCCTGGACGTGGGGGCTGGTCATCAAAGTGTAGTGGTTGCCAGGCACAGGATAAGTCGCCACCTCTTCGGCGAGATGGCCCCATCCCATGACGGGATCGACGCGCGCGTCGCCGAGGGCGGCGGCGGCGCGGAACAGCAGCAGCCGCCCCGCATACTTGCCCGGCACGTAGGACGACAGGGCCCGCCAGTTGTTCTTAAAGACTTTCAACAGGCTCTCCAGTTGGGCCGCGCCGGTTTGCGGCGGGAGCAAGTCGTGGGCTCCGGCCTGTTCGACGAGGTAAGCGAGTTGCTCCAGCGCGGGAAGTCGCCGCAGCCGCTCTGAGATGTCCGGCAACTCCTTACCGAACTGCGCGCCGAGGTCGCGCAGAAAGCCGGAGAGCAGCCGCGCCTCCCCCTCAGCCGAATCCTTCGATGGCGCGGGCCGCTTCGGGACGGCGCTGTCAATGAGAGCCAGGAAGGCCACCTCTTCGCCGCGCTCTAGTAACTGCCGCGCCATCTCGAAAGCCACGACCCCCCCCATCGACCAACCGCCCAGACGGTAGGGGCCGTGCGGCTGAACGTCGCGGATGGTGCTGACGTAGTGGGCGGCCAAGTCTTCGATTCGGCTCAGCGGCTCACGCTCCCCGAAGGCTCCCGGCGCTTGCAAGCCGTAAAGCGGCTGATCCTCCCCCAGAAGCTTCGCCAATTCGAGATAGCAAAAGACCGTGCCGCCGATGGGGTGGACGAAGAAGAGGGGCGCGCGCCCGCCGGAGGTCTGGATACCGACCAGCGAGGACGGCGGCTGGTTGCTCGGCTGACGGCGCAGGGCCCCGGCCAGATGCTCGACGGTGGCCCCTTGAAAGAGGACGCTGATAGGGATGTCCCTGTCGAACTGTTTCCGGAGTTGAGCCATCAGGCGGACGGCCAAGAGGGAGTTCCCCCCGAGGTCGAAGAAGTCATCTTTGACGCCGACGGGCCGGGCCCCCAGGGCCTCTTCCCACATCTGACAGAGCTTCATCTCCAGGTTATCGCGCGGGCCGATGTAAGAGTCGGTCGGCTGCGGCCTCGACGCGTCGGGGGCCGGGAGCGCCGCGCGGTTGACTTTCCCGTTCGGCGTCAGCGGCAGGGAGTCCAGTAGAACGAAGGCCGACGGCATCATGTAGTCCGGCAGTCTCTGCTGAAGGAGGCCGCGCAGCTCTTCCACTGCCCGCGAGCCCTCCCCCTCCGCGACGACGTAGGCGACCAATCGCTTTTCACCCGGCCCGCCTTCGCGCGCCACGACCACGCATTCGCGCACTGCGGCGTGCTCTGAGAGCGCCGCCTCGATCTCACCCAGCTCGACGCGGAAGCCGCGAATCTTCACCTGCTGATCGAAGCGCCCCAGGAACTCGACGCGGCCGTCCGGGAGGTAACGCGCGAGGTCGCCGGTTCGATACAACCGCTGTCCGTCCGCGAACGGGTGGGGGACGAACTTCTCGGCCGTCAGCGCGGGCCGGCCGAGGTAGCCGCGGGCGAGGCCGTCGCCGCCGATGTAGAGTTCGCCAGCGACGCCGATGGGCACGGGCTGCATGTCCGCGTCGAGGAGCCAGACGGTGGTGTTCGAGATCGGGCGGCCGATGGGCACAGGGCCGTCCGCGTCGAGCCGGCCGGACATCGGGTGACAACACGCGAAGGTCGTGCTCTCGGTCGGCCCGTAGCCGTTGATCAGCCGAGTTGCCGGGAGCCCTGCGAGCGCGGCGCGGACGTGCGGCACGGACAGCACATCGCCACCGGCGAGCAGTTGCCGGACATGCCGCAGGGATTCGAGGTGCTCGTCAACCATCAGGTGAAAGAGCCCGGCCGTCAGCCACAGCGTCGTGACCTGGTGCCGCTCCAGCGCGCCGGCCAACTCGCCGAGCGACGGCGCGCCGGGCGGCAGCAGGATGACGCGGCCGCCGTTCAGCAGCGCGCCCCAAATCTCAAAGGTCGAGGCGTCGAAGGAGATGGGGGCGGCCTGGAGTATGGTTTCATCCGCGCCGAGCGTCACGTAGTCGGCGCCGCGCACCAGCCGCACCACCCCGCGGTGAGTCACGCAGACACCCTTGGGCCGCCCCGTGGTGCCGGACGTGTACATCACGTAGGCGAGGTTGTCGGCGGTCGTCAGGTCAGGAGGGTTTTCCCGGCTCTCGCCGGCGATCTCATCCCAATCCGCGTCGAGCGAGATGACCCGCCTGCCGCGGGCCGGCAGGCGACCGGCCAGGTGCTCCTGCGTGAGTAGCACGGGCGCCTTCAGGTCATCAATCATGAAGGCGAGGCGTTCGGGCGGGTAACCGGCGTCGAGCGGCGCGTAGACGCCCCCGGCTTTCAACACGCCGAGAAGCCCCACGACCATCTCAAGCGAGCGCTTCATGCAC
Organism: Acidobacteriota bacterium; assembly: GCA_030860645.1. GTDB lineage: Bacteria > Acidobacteriota > Blastocatellia > Pyrinomonadales > Pyrinomonadaceae > QHXN01. The sequence goes on along the minus strand of JALZHT010000035.1, from coordinate 3,357 downwards.
ATGCCGACGACCACCTCCGGCCCGATGCCGTGGGCGCGCAGGTGGTGCGCGAGCCGGTTGGCGCGGGCGTTCAGCTCGCCGTAGGTCAGGCGCTCGTAGCCGCAGACGAGCGCCACGGCGTCGGGCGTGGCGGCCGCCTGCCGCTCGAAGAGCCGGTGGACGGACGCCTCGCGCGGGTACTCGCGCGCCGTGTCGTTCCACACGTTGAGCAGTCGGTCACGCTCTTCAACTGAGAGGAGGGAGTGTGAAAGGTGGTCGCCCGAGGGATCATCCGCCATCGCCGCGAGGGCTCTCAGGTAGTAGCCGCCGACGGCGTCGGCGTCGGCTTCGCTCAGCTTCGCGGCGTTGTATTCGAGCCGCAGATGCACGTCCCGCGTGTGCAGGTCGAGGCTGAAGTCGGCCAGCAGGGTGTAGTTCGTCGCCGCGGCGCTCTGCGCGTCAATGACCTCAAGGCTGGGGATTTCCTGAAGTCCCTCGTAGACGTGGAAGTGGACGAAGTTAAACAGCGTCTCGAAGAGGGGCACGCCGCCGCCGAACCTCCGCTGCAACTCCGCGAGCGGATACCGCCTGAAGGGCTGCAACTCCTGCTCGGCGCGGAAGGTCTCGCGGATCAACTCCAGCCAGCTCCCGCCGCGCAGGCGGGCTCGTAAGGGCAGGGAGTTGAGAAACAGGCCGAGGACTCGGTCGCCGTCGGTTTCTTCCAGCCGGCCGTTGCTCGCCAGCCCCGTTATCAGGTCGCGCTGGTTGCCGAGGACGCTCAGAACTTTCAGGTGTGCGGCCAGCAGCACGGTCTTGAGGGGGACGCCGGCCGAGCTGGCGAGCCGCTTCAGCGAGGCGGAAAGTTCCGGGGTGACGGAGAACAAGCGCCTGTGCTGCCGGGGGGCGGGTTCCGGGGCCGGCGGGGCCCAGCGCGGAAGCGTCAGCACGCTCCGGTCTGACAGTTTCTCTTCCCAGAACTGCCGGCACTCTTCTGATGTGAGCGCCGCCCGCTCCCGCGCGATGAAGTCTCTGTAGGTCGAGCGCGGCGGGGGCGGGACCGGCGCGACCTGCTCGCCGGCGAGAGAGAAGTAGAGGCGGAACAACTCCGTCATCATGGAGGCCAGGCTCCACCCGTCGAGGATGGCGTGGTGCTCCGTCCAGGACAGTTGGAACGTGTCCTCGCCGCGCAGGTGAACCTGGAACCGCAGTAGAGGCGCGCGCGAGAGGTCGAAGTCGCGGCCCTGTTCGTCCCTCACCCAAGCCGCGATGACTTCTTCCTGCTCCGCCGTGGGGAGGTTTCGTAAGTCGTCCACCCGCAGCGGTATCTCCGCCTCGCGGTGCACTAACTGTAAGGGCTCGCTAAAGCTCGTCAGGTCGAACGACGTTCGCAGGATGGGATGACGCTGCGCGACTTGTCGCAGGGCCGCCTCCAGAGTCTCATGGCGGAACGGCGCGCGGAGGTGGACGCTCGACACGTTCAGGTAGGCGGTTGAAGCGGCGCTGTAATCTCTGTGGAAGATCATCCCCGTCTGGAGCATCGCGAGGGGGTAGGCGTCCTCGACATCCGCGGGCAGCCGCGCCCTGTCCTCTGCGGCGACGAGGCTGAAGGCTTCGGACGGTCGCGGCGCATCCCGCGGGGCGGCGGCAGTGGCGACGGCGGCGAGTTCGGCGACAGTCTGGCAGCGGAACAGTTCTTGGACGGGGAAGGTCAGACCCCTCTGCTGGGCCTTGGCGTGGACTTGGATCGTCCTAATGGAATCCCCGCCGAGGTCGAAGAAGTTGTCGTTGATGCCGACGCGTTCGAGGCCCAACACTTCGGCCCAGACCTCGGCCAGCACGCGTTCAGCGTGTGTGCGCGGGGCGACGTACTCGTGCCCCAACTCCGGCCTCGCCGCGTCGGCTTCGGGCAGCGCCTTGTAATCGATCTTGCCGTTGGCCGTGAGCGGCAGCGCGCCGAGCGTCACGAAGGCCGACGGAACCATGTACTCGGGCAGCGTCCGTTTAAGGTGCTGGCGCAACTCGTCTACGCCCGGCGCGGGCTCGCGGCGAGGCACCACGTAGGCGACCAGACGGCTCGTGCCCGTCGCCGCATCGGCGCGCGCCACGACGACGCACTCGCGCACGGCCGGGTGCCGGCCCAGCGCCGCCTCGATCTCGCCCAACTCGATGCGGTGGCCCCGAATCTTCACCTGCTGATCCGCGCGCCCGAGGTATTCGACGTCTCCGCCTTCGAGGTAACGCGCCAGGTCGCCCGAACGGTAGAGCCGCCGGCCCGGCCTGCGGTCGAACGGGTGCGGCACGTACCTCTCGGCCGTGAGGTCGGGGCGGTTGAGGTAGCCGCGCGCGAGGCCGGCCCCGCCGACGTACATCTCTCCGGGCACCCCGACGGGGACGGGCTGCATGTGCCGGTCGAGGATGTAGACTTGGAGGTCGGGGATGGGGCCGCCGATGACGCTGCCCGGCGCCGCCGTCAGGTCGCCCGCCGTCAGCGGGCGGTAGGTGACGTGGACGGTCGTCTCCGTGATCCCGTACATGTTGACGAGCTGCGGGCAGCGGTCGCCGTGCCGCTCGAACCAGGGCCTGAGGCTCTGGAGTTCGAGCGCCTCCCCGCCGAAGATGACCAGGCGCAGGTTGATTTGCGGCGAGACGCCAGCCGCCTCCTCGGCCCGCATCAACTGGCGGAAGGCGGAGGGGGTCTGGTTGAGGACGGTGACCTGCTCCTTCGACAGCAGTTCGTAGAAGGCGGCGGGTGAGCGGCTGACCTCGTAGGGCACGACCACGAGTCTCCCGCCGTAGAGGAGCGCGCCCCACAGCTCCCAGACGGAGAAATCGAAGGCGTAGGAGTGGAACAGCGTCCACACGTCGCGCTCCGTAAACTCGAACCACGCGCGCGTGGCCTCGAACAGGCGTGTGACGTTGTAGTGGCTGACCGGCGTCCCCTTCGGCTTGCCGGTCGAGCCCGAGGTGTAGATGACGTAAGCGAGGTTGTGCGCGGTCGCCGCGGCCGTCGGGTTCTCGGCGCTCTCACGGGCGAGGGACTCACGCTCGTCGTCGAGCACCAGCGGCTCGGCCGTGTGCGCGGGCAGGCGGTCGAGCAGGGCGCGGGACGTGATGAGCACCGGGGAGCGAGTGTCTTCGAGCAGCCACGCCAGCCGCTCCGCCGGCGAGGCCGGGTCGAGCGGGACGTAGGCGCCGCCCGCCTTGAGGACGGCGAGGATGGCGACGACCATCTCGGCCGAGCGCTCCAGGCAGACCGCGACCAGCGACTCCGGCCCGACGCCGAGGCGGCGCAGGCGGTGCGCGAGCCGGTTGGCGCGCGCGTTCAGCTCGCCGTAGCTCAGCCGCTCGCCGCCGCAGACGAGCGCCGTGGCGCCGGGC
>JALZHT010000445.1 GCA_030860645.1 Acidobacteriota bacterium | reverse complement strand
ACAGAGAAGTCCGGGCGGCCCGCGCGCGCCGTGTGGGTGTTCGACCGGGCAACCACGCGTCGCCGGAAGACGCCCTTTTGAACTTTAAGTCTCGTCCGCCGCTTCCCTGAAGCGGGCGCGGAACTCGGGCGCGCGCCGGCGCAGGGCGAGCCAGTCGGCGAAGATTTCGGGCTGGTTGAGCCAGACCGTGAACCACTCGGCGATCTCGGCCTTCTCGGCCCGCTTGCGCTCGTTGACGGCCTGGTTGCGCGCGATCATCTGCGCCCGCCGCTTGCCCTTGAGGACGGTCTCCTGCACGCGGCGCAGCCCCTCGCGGTCGCCCCTGCGCTGGAACTGCCGCCGCAGATTGTCGAGCCGCTTGATGGAGGCGGCGGCCTCCTCGAAGGTCGAGAACTTGAGGACGTTGCGGAACATGGCCTCGTAGGGGTCGGCCGTGCGCCAGCGTGCGTCCATCTCCAGCACTTCGGCGTGGCGCAGCTCCGCGCCCTCGTCGGCCAGCAGCCGCGCCAGCGCGGCCGGGCTTTCGACCGCGCCCTCGCCGAAGCGGTCGCGCACCACCTCGACGACCGCCTCCAGCTCCCGCGCGCCCACCGACTCGCAGTCGAGCCGCTCCCACACCTCGATGATCAGCTCGCGCTTCGTCCGCGCCTTCCACTCCGACTGGCTCATTCCCCGAAAGCATACAACAAAAAGGGGCCGGAGGCTTGAGCCTGGAGGCTTGTTTTTAACCAGCCCCGGCGCGGGGGCGCAAACCGGAGGTGGGTCGAGGAACTTCCGGTTTGCGCGTGGGGTGAGGAGGGTAACTCGGGGCCGCGGGGGCCGGCGGGCGGTGCGTTCAATTACTTATGGCGGCGGCCGGCATTTCGTTTCCGGCGTCCCCTAAATTTTTCCAATAGACCCCGGACGGCCGCCGGCAAAACCGCCGCCGCCGTTCGGCAGTTCGCCCCGCATCTAGTAAAATTCCCCTTCCCCGCCCACCACGCCGGGGTTTTCCTATGGCCGGACACACGCAAGAGGCGCACGAGGCGCTGCGCGAGTTCTTCGGGTTCGAGGAGTTCCGCGCGGGCCAGCGCGAAGTCATCGAGGCCGTTCTGGAGGGTCACGACACGGTCGTCGTGATGCCGACCGGCGGCGGCAAGTCGCTCTGCTACCAGCTCCCCGCGCTCATGCGCGAGGGCGTGACGGTCGTCGTCTCCCCGCTCATCGCGCTGATGAAGGATCAGGTCGACGCCCTGCGCGCCCGGGGCCTTCCGGCCACCTTCATCAACAGCTCGCTCGACTTCGAGGAGCAGAAGGAGCGCATCGCGGGCGTCCGCCGCGGGGCCTTCAAGCTCCTCTACGTCGCCCCCGAGCGCTTCCGCAGCACCCACTTCGTCGAGACCTTGCAGCGCGCCGACATCTCGCTCTTCGCCATTGACGAGGCCCACTGCATCTCGACCTGGGGCCACGACTTCCGCCCCGACTACCTGCGCCTCAAAGCCTTCCGCGAACGCATCGGCAGCCCGCAGACCGTGGCGCTCACGGCGACGGCCACGCCCTACGTCCGCGCCGACATCATCGAGCAACTTAACCTGCGCGACCCGCGGGCCTTCGTCTCCGGCTTCGACCGCCCGAACCTCTCCATCGGCGTCGCCCACACCGAGCGCGAGCGCGAGAAGTTCGCCCACATCCGCCGCCTGACGGACGAGTACGCCGGCCAGTCCGGCATCGTCTACACCTCGACGCGCAAGTCGGTCGAGCAGTTGACGCAGAAGCTCAAGGGCGCGCGCCTCTCGGTCGTCGGCTACCACGCCGGGATGCCCGACGAGGAGCGCGTGCGCGCGCAGGAGGATTTCATGGCGGGGCGCGCGCAGATGATCGTCGCCACCAACGCCTTCGGCATGGGGATAGACAAGCCCGACATCCGCTTCGTCGTCCACTTCCACCTGCCCGGCTCCATCGAGGCTTACTACCAGGAGATCGGCCGCGCCGGCCGCGACGGCAAACCCTCGACGTGCCTCCTGCTCTTCAACTACGCCGACAAGCGCACGCAGGACTACTTCATCGAAGGCTCGTACCCGCCGCCCGAACTGATCGCCAGCGTCTACAACGCGCTCGCGCAGACGGGCGAGCGCCGCATCGAACTTTCCACGCGCGAGATCGCCGCGCGCGCCAGCGTGCGCAACGAGATGGCCGTGCAGTCGGCGCTGATTACTCTGGAGAAGGCCGGGCACATCGAGCGCGGCGCGGCCGGCGAGAACCGCGCCGCCGTGCGCCTGCTCATGCCCGCGCACCTCGCGCGCGAGGCGGTCGGGGCGCGGCGCAGCGCGCAGTTGAAGCAAGTCCTCTTCGGCCTCCTCGGCGGCTACGAGATTAACGAGCGCGCCGACGCCGAACTCGACGTGAACGACTTCGCCGAGACGCTCGGCATGGAGCCGGCGGCGCTGCGCCGCTGCATTGGCTCCTTAGCAGAGTCGGGCGTCATCAGCTACCGCCCGGCGCGGCGCACGCGCGGCCTCCTGATGCTCGACGAGCAGCCGGCCGCGCGCCTGCGCATCCGCCCCGAGGAGATCGCGCGCCGCGCCGCGCTCGAACAGCGCAAGCTCCGCGAGATGATCTCCTTCTGCTACACCGAGCGCTGCTACCGCGCCTTCATCCTCGACTACTTCGGCGACCGCTCGCACCCCGCGCGCTGCGGCCAGTGCGGCAACTGCCTGCTGCAAGAGCGCCGCGCCGCCGTGGCCGGGCGCGGGGCGGAGGAAATCACGAACGGCGAGCCGGCCGCCGCTCCGCTGGAGCCGCCGGGCGAGCTGGACCAGTTCGTGATGAAGCACGCGCCCGTTGCTCTCGACCTTGAAGAGGAGCTGGAGGCGCAGTCGCGCCTGCGCCGGAGGCGCGAGCGCGCCGAGGGGACGGGCGACGGGGACGGGTCGTTCGAAGAGGAGGGCGGCTCCATCGCCGTGACCGAGCCGCGCGAGTTGTCGGCGGAAGAGGTTCTGACGGTGCGGAAGATTTTGGCGTGCGCGGCGCGCATGGGCGGGCGCTTCGGCAAGGGGCTGCTCGCCTCCGTCCTGCGCGGCTCGCGCTCGGCCAAGCTGTCGCAGGCGGGCCTCGACCAGCTCACGACCTACGGCATCCTCGCCGGCATGACGCAGGACGAAATCCTGCTCTACGTGGACGCGCTCGTCGCCGCCGGCTGCCTCCGCGTCACGGGCGGGGCCTACCCGACCGTCTCCCTGACGCCCGCGGGCAGCGACGTGATGCGCGAGCGCGCCGCGGTCAAACTCGCGCTGCCCGACCTCTTAACGAGCGCCGAAGCGTCCGCGCCTTCGCGCGCCTCTTCCTCAAACGCCGCGCCCGCCGCGCCGAAGCCGAGCACCGTGGACGAGACCTACGCGCTCTACGAGCAGGGCCTCACCGTCGAGGAGATTTGCGCGCAGCGCGGCCTGACCGAGATCACGGTCGAGAAGCACCTCGCCGACTGCATCGCCGAGGGGCGGCCCTTCGACCTCTCCCGGCACGTCAACGACGAGGAGCGCGAACTCATCGAGCGCGCCGTCGCGCGCCTCGGCACCGAGCGCCTCAAGCCTCTGCGCGAGGAGTTGCCGCGCCGCATCACCTACCGCATGATCCGCTTCGTCCTCGCCGACATGCAGCGCGCGGCGGGCCTCGGCGGCGCGGCCGATAGTTGAAACCGCCCGCCCCGGCGGCGTCGTTTATCTTCGGGAGTTTCATCCCACGCGCGGAGCGCCGCCCCCATGTTCAACGCCTGCCCCCGCTGCGGCCTCTCGCAAGGCGAACCGGGATTCGACCCCGCCGGGTTCCACGTCTGCCCGGAGTGCGGCGACCGGCGGCCCCACCGGCGGCTGCCGCTGC
>JALZHT010000444.1 GCA_030860645.1 Acidobacteriota bacterium | reverse complement strand
GGTTGAGCTTGCATCAAGCTCAACCCGCCCGCCGCCGCCCGCGGCCCCGTTTTTGATTCGAAACTCGAAACTGCCCGGCCGCTCGTGCTATCTTGCCCGGCGCGTTGCCTTGAAAGACGTTTCGATCCGGAGAGCACAGATGACCGTGAAGCTGACCGAGGAGGAGTTCTCCCGCCACCTGAACACGAAGTTCCGCGTCCGGCTCGACGCGCCCGGGCCGGTCGAGCTGGAGCTGATCGAGGTCAAGGGCCGCCTCAGCGGGGCCGGGGAGCAGCAGGGCATGGAGCGTTTCTCGGTCTTCTTCCGCGGCCCCGCGCACCTGCGCCTCAGCCAGCACACCTTCTCGCTCGCGCACGAGCGGATGGGCGAGTTCGACCTCTTCCTCGTCCCCGTCGGGCGCGACGCGCAGGGCTTCCTCTACGAGGCCGTCTTCAACTATTTCAAGAAGGAGTAACAGTCGTGAATCGTAAATCGTAATACTGGATGCCCCGGCAGCCGGAGTCGTTCCGGTAAAGGCGGCGCTCAACGTGTCTTCACGATTTACGATTCACGACTCACGGCCTTTACTCTTCCGGCCGCCACTCCATGTGCTTGTAAGCGCCGTCGAACTCCTCGATGACGGCGAAGCCGAGCCGCTCGTAGAAGCGGTGGGCGTCGTTGTTGAGCACGAAGACCATGTGGCGGAGCGCCTTGCCCGTGCGCGCGGCCTCGTCCATGAGGCGGCCGAGCAGGAGCGTGCCCGCGCCGCGGTTCTGGAATTCGGGCAGCAGCGCGATGTCGAGCAGGCGGATCTGCTCCGGGTCGCGCCCGACCCAGATGCGGCCGGCGGGCCGCCCGTCCACGAGGATCACGCTGTACTCGGCGTCGGGGAAGCGCGCCTCGTACTCGCGCCGCTGCAAGTCGAACTGCCAGCGCACGAACGCCTCCCGCTGCCCCTCGGCCCACGCGACCTGCGCCAACTCGTCGGCGCGCGTGCTCAGGTAGACGCCGAGCAGGAACTCCTCGTCCGCGGGCGCCACCGGTCGCAGCGCCAGCGCGCCGCCCCCCGCGAGCGACCAGCTCAACTCTTCAGTCTCCGTCAAGGGTTTCGTGCCTCCAACGCTTCCCTTTCCGGGCGAGGCCCGGCCGCCCGGCGGCCGCCCGCCGGTGATGTGGGAGCGCGCTCTGTGCCGCGAGGCGAGGCGTCACACGATGTGGCTGATGACGGCCTCGTAGAAGATGCGGCCGCGCTCGTCGACGCTGCGCTTCATGCCGAGCGCGAACCGGCCGAGCGCGGCGTGTTCGAGCTTGTGCACGTCGGTGAGCAGCGAGAGCGAGCGGGCGGCGTGGAAGGTGAGCGAGAAGGTTTCGACCTTGCGCGCCCGCACGGTCATGATCTTGGTCGTGGACGCGGGCGCGTAGCTGGTGACGCTGAGCAGCACGAGGTCAACGGGCGTGCGGCCGACCCAGCCGCGGAAGACGCCGCCGACGTACGGCTCGAAGGTCTCGCGCGTGTAGTAGAAGACGGGGTCTTGCGTGGCCTCGTAGGGGATGGGGAAGTCGGCGTCGGGGTCCGACTGGTCTGAGTCCTGGCCGAAGGCCCGGAGGCCGGGGCCGAGGGCGCACCCGACCGCGAGGGCGGAGAGCGCACTGGTTTTCAAAAAGCGTCTTCGGGAGACTGACATTAGGGGAGTTCTCCTCAACTGTCGGGGGTAGGAACGAGGGGTACAGGCTTTACCCTTCCGCCTGCGGCGCGCAAGTGTAGTGCATTTCGTCCGGGCTGACAACTAAAACCAAAGCCGTTGAACCTTTGCTTGAAATTCTGGCGGTAAGCGGTTAGAATCTTTGCCGCTTCGCCCATCGGTCTCGTCCCTAGACGGTACGGGGCGGATGGGCACCCCGGCGAAAGCATTTCTAACGGCACTTCAAGGCGCACCTGTTCTACCTTTTCGAGTTCTTCGACTTCCCGGCCCGCGTCTGCTGCACCGCGCGAAACCTCGTAAGACGCTGATTCACAACTGCGACAGCCTACCCCCTTGAAGGAGAGGACTATGGCCGAACCGTTCCTCAGTGAAATCAGAATCATGTCCTTCGAATTTGCCCCCAAGGGCTGGGCCTTGTGTAACGGCCAGCTCTTGCCCATCAACCAGAACCAGGCGCTCTTCAGCTTGCTCGGCACCACCTTCGGCGGCGACGGCCGCGTCAACTTCGCGCTCCCCGACCTGCGCGGACGCACCCCCATCCACGTCGGCAGCGGCCACACCCTCGGCGAGCGCGGCGGCGAGCAGGCGCACACGCTCTCCATCGCGGAACTGCCCGAGCACGTCCACGTCGAGAACGCGACGAGCGTGACCGCGACGGCGAACACGCCGGCGAACACCATGATGCTCGCGCAGGCGACGCCCCAGAACCTGTACGCCGCGCCGAGCAACCTGGTGGCGATGAGCCCGGCCGCCGTCGGTAACGTCGGCGGCAGCCAGGCCCACCTGAACATGCAGCCCTTTCTGACCCTGAACTTCTGCATCGCCTTGCAGGGCATCTTCCCATCACCCAACTAAAGGAGGCGAAACATGGCGCAACCATATGTCGGCGAAATCAGAATGTTCGCGGGCAATTTCGCCCCGGCGGGGTGGATGTTCTGCGAGGGCCAGTTGCTCCCCATCTCCGAGAACGAGACGCTCTTTCAGCTCATCGGGACGACCTACGGCGGCGACGGCGAGAGCACCTTCGCGCTGCCCGACCTGCGCGGACGCATCCCCATCCACCAGGGCAACGGCTTCATCCTGGCGGAGACGGGCGGGGCCGAGGAGATCACGCTGACGGTGTCGCAGATCCCGGCCCACTCGCACGCGATGCTCGCGTCTTCCGGCAACGCCACCGACAAGCCGCCCGCGAACATGGTGCCGGCGGCCTCCAACATCTTCGGGGTCTTCCCCTACGGGACGGACGCGCCGAAGACGACGCTCAGCCCGCAGTCGATTTCTCCTGTGGGAGGGAGTCAGCCGCACACGAACTTCCAGCCCTACCTGTGCGTCGACTTCATCATCTCCCTCTTCGGGATTTTCCCCAGCCCAACTTAAGGAGACCACGATGGCAGACCCTTTTGTCGCTGAAATCCGCATCTTCCCCTTCAACTTCGCGCCGAAGGGCTGGGCCTGGTGTGACGGCCAACTGATGCCGCTCTCGCAGAACACGGCGCTCTTCTCGCTGCTCGGCACCACCTACGGCGGCGACGGCAAGTCGACCTTCGCGCTCCCCGATTTAGAGGGCCGCGCCCCGATGCACCCCGGTCAGGGGCCGGGACTCTCGCTCCACGACCTCGGCGAGACGGGTGGTTCCGAGACGGTGACGCTGTTGGAATCGGAGATTCCGGCACACAGCCACGCTTTCTCGGTGTCGCAGGCCGACGGCCTCGAATCGGGGCCGGCGGGCCAGCAGTTCGCCACCGGCATCGGCATCGGCATGTACGCGGCGCCCGGGGCTATCGTCCAACTCAACCCCGTCGCGCTCGCGCCGGCCGGCGGCGACCAGCCGCACAACAACCTGCAGCCCTACCTGACCTTCTACTTCTGCATCGCCCTCCAGGGCGTCTTCCCGCCGCGGGGCTGAATCCGAGCATGTCGACCGGTCGTTTCGTCAGACGGACGACGGGCGGCGCCCGTCGTCCTGAGGTCGGCGCCGCGAGCGGCGCCTTGGCGCCACGCGGGTAGCAGTCGAGCTGCGTCCGGCCGAGCCGGAGGACGCGGAGTTCCTCTACCGCGTCTACGCGAGCACGCGCACCGACGAGCTCGCCGTCGTCGACTGGGACGACGCGGCCAGGGAGGCGTTCCTGCGGATGCAGTTCGCCGCCCAGGACCGGTGGTACCGGGAGCAGATGCC
>JALZHT010000443.1 GCA_030860645.1 Acidobacteriota bacterium | reverse complement strand
GCGCAGGACGCGCCGCTCGAAGAGCGCGTCGCGCGCGCCGAGGCGCAGGCGAAGAAGGCGGGCGAGGCCGTCTCGAAGCAACTCGGCTCGATCACCTTCAGCGGCGACATACGATTCCGCTACGAGTCCTTCTACGGGCAGATCAACGCGCTGCCCTCGGCCGAGAACCCGGGCGCTCTGGGCAACCCGCTCTCGACGCGCCAGCGCCTGCGCATCCGCGCCCGCTTCGGCGCGAGGGGCCGCATCGGCGAGGAGTTCGAGTGGGGGCTGCGGCTCGCCACCGGCTCGTTCGCCGACGTCATCTCCTCGAACCAGACGCTCACCGACTTCTTCTCGCGCAAGAACTTCGCCGTCGACCTCGCCTACGTCGCCTACAAGCCTTCGCGCCTGCCCGGCTTCCAGGTGCAGGCCGGCAAGTTCGAGATACCCTGGACGCGCACCGAGATGACGTGGGACAACGACCTCAACCCCGAGGGCCTGACCGAGAGCTACACGCACACCTTCAAGAAGTCGGCCGTGCGCCGGCTCGAACTCGTCGCGTGGCAGTCGCCCTTCCTCGAACGCAACAGCGCCTTCGTGCTCGCCGCCGACGGCAGCGTCGACCTCGACGCCTCGGGCCGGGCGGGCCGCGACCTCGCGCTCTACGGCGCGCAGGCGCGCACCGAACTCGGCCTCTCGAAGAACGTCACGCTCCGCCTCTCGGCCGCCGACCTCTACTTCTCGGGGACGCAGTTCATCACGCCGGCGCAGGTCTTCGGCGCGAACATCCAGTTCCCCGTCACCTTCACGATCCCGGCCTCGGGCACGACGCCGGCGCGCACCATCACCACGCAGGTCTCGATCCCACGCGACCTGCTCGTCAGCGGCAACGCCAACCTCGGCGTCTCGCTGGCCTCGACTAACGCCGTGGGCCGCGACGGCCGCCTCGCCTCCGGCTACAACCTCGTTGACTTGATCGGCCGCCTCGACCTCGCGCACAGCCGGCGCTGGCCCGTCATGCTGCTCTTCAACTACGTCGTCAACACGCAGGCGCGCGACTTCACGTTGGCCGGGCCGGGCGGCCGCGACGTGCCCGTGCGCAACGACGAGGGCAGCGGCTACTGGGCGGAGCTTCAGGTCGGCAAGACGCAGCAGCGCGGCGACCTCCTCTTCAACTACACCTTCACCCGCATCGAGAAGGACGCCATCCTCGCCCCCTTCAACGGCAGCGACCTCGGCATCTTCACCGACGTGCGCGTGCACCGCGTGACGGCCTCCTACGCCGCCGACCCGCGCGTCGTGCTCACGCTGACCGGCTTCTTCACGCAGCGCCCCAACGGCCTGCTCGGAGTCTTCGGCACGACCCCGGCCGGCTCGCTCGAACGCACGCAGACGCGCCTCCAGTTCGACACCATCTTCCGCTTCTAAAAAGCGAGTGTCGGGTGTCGGGAAAGAAAGGGTGTCGGGTGTCAGGCGTCGGGGCCGGGGAAAGCAACTTGTCTTTCCCCGGCATCTGAAACCCTGAACCCGGCACCCTTTTTCTTCCCCCGCGCCCTTTAAAAAGAAAGATTGATTCTCCGCGGGGGGCGTGCTAATCTCCGCGCCGCTCCTGCCCGCGTCTCATGTCACCCACCTCGCCGAGTCAGTCCGAAACGGGCGGAGCGAAACCACATCACCTCGGCCAGACCTTTCTGTCCATTTAATCGTACAGAGTTCAAATCCTCGGCCGCGGCGGCGGACGACGCCCCGGTTACTCGGACAGGATTTCACCGATGCCGAACGTCTACCCCCAGCCAGTAAGCAAAGTAGAGACTTAATCAATGAGAGTTAAGCTTGCCGCTTTCACCGTCGTCGCCGTGATGAACGCCGCCTACAGCGGCGTCCAGCAGGGCCTCGCCGGCACCGACAGCGCCGGCCATTGCAGCATCTGGGGCTCCTGGCCCAACAACTAGAGCAAGTTACGTTTGGGTGTAGGACGCGGTGAAGACTGTAGGGGCCGGGCTTGCCCCGGCCCCTACAGTCTCGGCGGACGTACCGCACTCATTCGATAACTGCTCCAGGAAGCTCCGGCTTCGAGTTAAGAACAGTACCGCGGCCGCTCGCGGCACTGTTCTTGTCTTTAATTCGGAACCCGAAACTGTAACTTTCATTTAAGGAGTTGGTAATTCTTTTCTAGCGCGGGGGCGTTATCCTCCGCGCAATCCCCGCCCGAACCCCCTCACTGTGGCTGCGCGAGAAGGGGCCGCACCCGGAGATCATGCGGCCCCTTCTAAACTCCCCGCGGCCGAGCGCCGGCGAACGGTCTTTAACCCAGCGCGTCTATCCTCTCCTTCTCGACGGCACGCAGGCCCAACTGCCCGCAGGCGCGGACGAGTTGGCCGAGGCCGGCGAAGCGCGCGTCCGCGGTCAGCCCGCGCCGGTAGCGGTAGTAAATCTGCTGCGCGATGCCGGCGATCTTCAGCAGCCCGTAGGCGTAGTAGAAGACCACGTCGCCCGCGCCGCGCCCGCTCGCGCGCGCGTAGAGTTCGGCCACCTCGCGCCGCCGCAGGTTGCCCGCGAGCGTCGTCAGCCCGAAGCCGAAGCGCCGCCACTCCTCCGGGTCGTCGTCGTCCACCCAGTAGCCGAGCGTCGTCCCCAAGTCCATCAGGGGGTCGCCGACCGTCGCCATCTCCCAGTCGAGCACGGCGGCGACGCGCGAGAAGTCTCCGGGCGCGAAGACCACGTTGTCGTACTTGTAGTCGTTGTGAATCAGCGCGCGGCCCGCGTCCGCCGGGGCGTGCCCGGCGAGCCACGCCGCCAGCCGCTCCACCTCCGGCACGTCGTCGGTGCGCGCGTCGTAGTAGCGCCTCGTCCACCCCTCGACCTGGCGCGCGGCGTAGCCCCCGGGCCGGGCCAACTCGCCGAGGCCCGCCGCCTCGAAATCTACGGCGTGAATCTCGACGAGATTTCTGACGAGCGACTCCGAGAGGTCGCGCATCATCTGCGGCGTCGGCTCGAAGCCGGCGGACGGGCGCGCGCGCAGGATGAGGCCGCGGACGCGCTCCATGAGGTAGAAGGGCGCGCCGAGCACCGACGGGTCTTCGCAGAAGAGGACGGGGCGCGGGACTTTCGCGTAGACGGGGCGGAGGCGCGAGAGGATGAAGAACTCGCGGCCCATGTCGTGCGCCGCCTTGACCTTCGACCCGAAGGGCGGCCGGCGCAGCACGAACTCGCGCCCGGCGGCGCGCACGAGGTAAGTGAGGTTCGAGAAGCCGGCGGGGAACTGCTCGACCTCCGGAGGCTCTTCCAGGTTTTCGAACTCGGGCAGGTGGGCGCGCAAATAGACGAGCAGCTTCGCGGCGTCCAACTGCTCGCCCTCGCGCACGGCCGCGGGCCTGTCGAGTAGTTCCTCGCGCACGCACGCCCCTCCGTTCAGCCGCCCAGCTTCACGCCGTACCGGCGCAGGACGCTGCGCGCCACGACCGACTTGTGCACCTCGTCCGGCCCGTCGTAGATGCGCGCCGCGCGCTCGTGCCGATACCAGTAGGCGAGGACGGTGTCGTCGGTCAGCCCGAGCGCGCCGTGCACCTGGACGGCGCGGTCGAGGACTCGCTGCATGACGCCCGCCGCGTAGAACTTGATGAGCGAGATGTCCTCGCGCGCGGCGGCCGGCCCTTCGGCGTCTACGCGCGCCGCGGCCCGCATGACGAGCAGGCGCGCGGCCTCGATCTCGGCGCGGCTCTCGGCGATCCACTCCTGGACGGTCTGCCGGCTCGCGAGCGGCACGCCGGGCGAAAGCTCCCGCGCGGCGGCGCGGCGGCACATCAGGTCGAAGGCGCGCTCGCAGACGCCGACCCAGCGCATGCAGTGGTGGATGCGGCCCGGCCCCAGGCGCTCCTGCGCGAGGTGGAAGC
>JALZHT010000442.1 GCA_030860645.1 Acidobacteriota bacterium | reverse complement strand
CCGTGAGGCCGACGCCGGAGGCGACCGTCGCCGCGCTGCCGCCGAGCGCGCCGGCCGAGCCGGCGCAGTCGCAGGGCGGCTTCAGCATCACCGTCAAGCAGGTGCCCGATCTCCAGCTCTCCCTCCGGCGCAACGCGCTCGCGGCGCAGCCCGGCCAGGTGCTTCAGGTGCCGCTCGTCATCACCAACACCGGCAACAAGGAGGATCAGTTCCGCCTGGAGACCGACCTCCCGGCCGAGTACCAGCCGACCTTCAGCCAGCGCGGCAACGACACGGGCCTGCCCATCTTCGTCACGCCGCAGATGTCGCGCGGCACGAACCTCGAAGTGATGCTGAACCTGCGCGTCCCCGACAACGCCCCCGACAACCAGCAGCAGCGCTTCCTCGTCCGCGCCGCCTCGCAGGCCGACTCGACCATCATGCAGGTCTCCGACGCCTCGCTGACCGTGGTCGCCGCCGCGCTCGCCGCCGCCTCGAACGCGCTGCAAGAGACGGTGATGCCGGGCGACACCTTCACGCAGCGCATCAGCGTGCGTAACCAGGGCAGCGCCGCCGCCCGCCAGACGCGCGCCGACTTCGTCTTCGCCCCCGACTTCGAGCTGGTCAGCGCCACGCCCGCGCCCATCAACTACGACCGCCCGTCGCGCACCGCCATCTGGTCTCTGGGCGATCTGGAGTCGCGCGACAACCGCGAGATCACCGTCACGCTCCGGGCCGTGCCCGAGGCGCTCGCCACCGCCAACCGCTCCATCGGCCGCGGCACGATGCGCACCGCCAGCCTCGTCATCCCGTCTAACTTCGACGGGCCGACCATCTCGGTGGGCCGCGTCGCCGGCGCGCGCGTCGACGCCGTCTCGAAGGGGCTGACGGCCACGCCCGGCGACACGGTCTTCGTCCCGTTCGTCGTGCGCAACCCCTCGAACTACCCCGAGGCCTTCGAGATGCGCATCGTCGCGCCGGGCGCGCCGCCGGCGACCGTCTACGCCGACGCGAACGGCGACGGCCAACACCAGGAGAACGAGCCGGCCGTCACGCAGACCGCCACGCTCGACCCGCGCGGCGGGCAGTACCCCGTGCTTCTGAAAGTCGACATCCCGCGCTCGACGCCCGACCGCACGCAGTACGCCTACAACCTCGTGACGCGGGCCTTGAACGCCGGCGACCGCATCGCCAGCGAGGACTCGACCGTGCTCACCGTCGCCACCCCGCGCGTCCGCGTGCGCTCCGAGGTGCCGAACGCCGAGGTGCGGCCCGGCGACACGATCTTCTACCGCCTTGTGCTCGTCAACGACGGCGGCGGTCTCGCCAAGAACCTGACCGTCACCGAGTACCTGCCCGAGGCGCTGGAGTTCGTCTCCTCCTCGCCGCAGTTGAACGTGCAGGACGCGGCCGGCAACGCGCGCAGCTTCGTCTGGCGCGTCCCGGAACTCGCGCCGGGCGACACCTCGGTGCTGCTCGTCACCGTCAGGCTCAGGCCGAACCTCCGCGCCGACGACGTCATCACGACGCGGCACACGCTCACCTACCAGGACACGAACGCGAACGGCTACGCGGGCCAATGACGGACGCCGCCGCGCGGAAGCCGAACGACACGGGGGCCGGGCCTCAAGAACCCGGCCCCCGTGTTTCCGTTTCGGCGCACGACGAGGGCGGCCCCGCGGGAAGTCTCCCGACGACTGCCCGCGGCCGCCTCGTCAACCTCCTTTTGGCGAAGGCCGCCGCCGACCTCTTGTTCGTCTGCGCGCTGGCCGCCGGCTTCCACTACGCGGCCTTCCGCCCCTCCTTCCGCGGCTCGCTCGACCACGCCGACGCGCGGAGCGTGCGCGGCTGGGTGCTGGACAAGGCGGAGCCGGGCCGCCGCGTCGAAGTCCAACTCTACCTCGACGGCCGCCTCGCCGCGTCGGGCGAAGCCTCCGAGCCGCGGCCGGACGTGGCCGCCGAGGGTTACGCGCCCGACGAACGCCACGGCTTCGTCTTCCTCCTCGGCCCGCAGCCGCCCGGCGAGCACGAGGCGCGCGTCTACGCCGTCCACGCCAGCGCCGGCGGCCGCCGCCGCACCCTGCAACAGATCGGCCACGCGATGAAGTTCGTCGTGAGGGAAAGGCAGTAGTCAGTAGCCAGTAGGCCCCGCACTACGAATGCCGGCGCTGACGTGCGAACGATTCCGCGAGCGACTGTATTTCTACTGACTACTGACTGCCGGCGACGGGCTACTTACTCGTGTCTTTCAACCAGCAATCCGCAATCCGCAATCCGCAGTCCGTTGATCGCGCGCTGGCGGCGTGGGAGATCGTGTCGGTCATCTCGTCGGTCGTCGTCGCCGAGTGGGTCGTCCTCGCCTTCGCGGGCGACAGCCGGTTGTTGCTGTCCGTGCCCGTGGCGCTCGTCCTCGTCTTCATGTTCGTCTCGCACCGCCTGCGCGGCGAGTCGGCGCGCGAGGTGGGGTGGCGTCTCGACAACTTCGCGGCGTCCGCGCGGCTGCTCTTCGCGCTGTTCGGCCCGCCGGCCGCGCTGCTCCTCGCCTTCGGCTGGCTCAGAGGGGACTTCGACCCGTTGCGCTGGCGCGGCGGCCAGTCGGTCTTCGGCGCGCCCGCGCTCGGCGTGCTGTGGGGCCTGCTTCAGCAGTACGCGCTCCAGGGCTTCATCAACCGCCGCGCGCAGATGGTCTGGGGCCGCGGCTGGAAGAGCATCCTGCTCGTCGCCCTCGTCTTCGCCGGGCTGCACCTGCCGAACCCGTGGCTCGCGCTCGCCACCTTCGCCGGGGGTCTGCTCTGGGCCTACGCCTACCAGCGCGCGCCCAACCTCCTCGCGCTCGGCCTCTCGCACGGCCTCATGACCTGGGCGCTCGTCGCCGCCGTCCCGCCCGCCGCGCTCAACAACCTCCGCGTCGGCTTCAAATACTTCTAAGTTTCGAGTTCCGGGTTTCGAGGTTCGAGTTAAAGACAATTGATTTAACTCGAAACCCGAAACCCGGAACTCGAAACTTTCATCTAAGTTTGAACAGCAAAACATCTTTGGGCTGTACGTGTTCAACGGTGCTTTGCTATAATCCGCGCGCCGTGCATTGAGGGCAGGTCGGGCGGTCGCCGCCGCGGCCCTTCGGGGTCTCGCGGGGGAGGAAAGTCCGAACACCACAGGGCAGCGAGCCGGCTAACGGCCGGGCGCCGGGCGGCTTGAAGTCTGCGAGAGCAGGCACGCCGAGCCGCCGGGCGACGACAAGTGCAACAGAGAACAGACCAGCCAGCGGGCCGGCCCCTCCGGGGGTCGCGCAGCGGGTGATGGGTGAAACGGTGCGGCCCCTCGGGGCTTAAAGTAAGAGCGCACCAGCATGCCTGGCGACAGGCATGGCTAGGCAAACTCCTCGCGGTGCAAGACCAAATAGGGAGGTCGTCACACAGGGCGGCTCGTCCGAAGTCGCGTCCCCTCCGGGGGGCGCGGCTACGCCTCCGGGTAGGTCGCTTGAGCCGTTCGGCAACGGACGGCCTAGAGGAATGATCGCCGCCCCGGGCCTTTGCGCGGACTCGGGGAGACAGAATTCGGCTTACAGACCTGCCCTCAACGCGCGCGGCCCCAAAGCTCTGAACGGCGCGGCGTCCCCCCACCTCACGGACGGCCGCGCCCTCTCACACAGGAGAATCAACGGATGGCGAATCGTAAAGGCGTCTTCATTGGTGCCTACGTGCCGGCGGAGCTGAAGAAGGCTTTGCAGCAACGCGCCACGAGCGAGCACCGCACGCTCTCGCAGGAGATCACGCGCATCCTCGAAGAGGCGGTGCGGGGCGCGCGCCTCCCCCCCGGCTTCGTTGACCGCCGCGCCCCCAACTCGCCGGCCCGACGCCGCGCCAGCGACCCGCTCCCGCGACGCCGCAAGGA
>JALZHT010000034.1 GCA_030860645.1 Acidobacteriota bacterium | reverse complement strand
CCCCGGCCGTGGCGCACGGCGACGAGCCGGCCGAGCCGGCGAAGGCTGAAACGGACGACGCGAAGGTTGAAACCGCGCCCGCCGACGCCGACGCCGCCCCCTCCGTCGCCCCGACGACTCTGCCGCCCGCACCCGCTCCTCCTGCGGGCACACAGGCCGCGCCCGCGCCGGCCCCGCAGATCGTCCCCGCGCCGTGTAAGCGGGTGGTCGAGGCGGACGTGGTCGCCCTCGCGCAGCCCTACATGTTGAACCGGCTGGGCGCTTCCATGCCGAACGCGCTGGTTTACGCGCTCCGCAAGGACGTGCTGACGAGCGCGGACAAGACCACCGTCCAACTCCAGCCGTGGAAGCGCGCCCGGCCGATAGTCCTGCGCGCCAACCAGGGCGACTGCCTGAGAATCACCCTCACCAACATGATCACGCAGACGGCCTTCGGCAGTCACCCGCCGTCAACCACCCCGCCCGTGTCGCTCCACGTCCAGGGGATGCAATTAGTCAACAGCATCTCGGACGACGGCTCTTTCGTGGGGCGCAACGCCAGCAGCCTGGCCGAGCCCGCTCCGGCACCGGGCCAGCCGCCGCCGCCCAAGGTGTACACCCTCTTCGCCCAACAGGAAGGGACGTTTTTGCTTTATTCCGAGGGCGACACCAACACCACGGGTCAGCAAGTCTTCCAGGGACTCTTCGGCGCGGTGAACGTCCAGCCGGCCGGGGCCGAGTGGTATCGCAGCCAGGTCACGCAGGAGGATTTACAACTGGCGACTGACCGCACCAAAGGCGCGAACGGACTGACCCCGGCCGGGCAGCCCATCGTCAACTACAACGCCCTCTACCCGGCGAATTATAAGGACGTGGCCCGGCGCTGCACCCCGATTCTGAAGATGGCCGACATCGGCTACAGGGTGTCGCCGGACGGCAAGACGTGCCAGAAGGATAAGCTCACGGTCAGGCTTTATCACAGCGACCTGACGGCCATCGTCACCGGCCCGCAGGCGGGCCGTTTCCCCGGCACGACCGGCATCGGCAAGCCGGAGCCGCCGTGCGATAGTGCGGGTCAGCCGGGCGTCACTGTCAACCCGCTATTCTGTCAAAACCCCGTTTACCCCGACCGGAAACAACCTTACCGCGAGGTCACGGTGGTCTACCACGAGGTGTTCCCGTCGGCGACGCAAGCCTTCCTCCCTTTCTCCGACCCGGGCCACCGCCTGTTCAAGACCGTCGTGGCCGGGCGCGACGATTTCGCCATCAACTTCGGCACGGGCGGCATCGGCGCGGAAATCTACGCCAACCGCATCGGCGTCGGCCCGATGGCGACTTGCGTCGACTGTAAGTACGAGGAGTTCTTCCTGACCTCGTGGGCGGTCGGCGACCCGGCGATGGTGGTAGACGTGCCGGCCAACTACGTGCCGCCGCCGGCGACGCCGCCCCCGCCCTGCCAGTACAACGCGCTGAAGCCGTCCGACACCTTCAACCCGAAGTGTATCGGCCGCTCCACGGTCGAACAGCCGCCGGCCGGCCGCAAGGCGACCAAGGCCTTTTACCCGGACGACCCCTCGAACGTCTATCACAGCTACCTCAACGATCACGTTAAATTCCGAATCCTCCACGGCGGGACGGGCGTCACGCACGTCCACCACCAGCACGCGCACCAGTGGCTCCAATCGCCGAACACCTCCGACGGGAGCTACCTGGATAGTCAGTTCATCAGCCCCGGAGCCAGCTATACGCTGGAGATGGTCTATAACGGGAGTGGGAACCGCAACAAGACGGTGGGCGACGCGATCTTCCACTGCCATTTCTACCCGCACTTCGCCGAGGGCATGTGGGCGATGTGGCGCGTCCACGATGTCTTCGAGGCGGGGACGGAGCTGGACGCCCAGGGGAGGCCCGTCCCCGGCTCGCGCGCCCTGCCCGACGGCGAAATCTTAGCCGGCACCCCCATCCCGGCCATCGTCCCCCTGCCCACGATGCCCATGCCGCTGATGCCCTCGCCGGTCTTCATCCAGAACGGGCAGATCGTCTACGGCACCACCGCCGACCCCGACCCCACCGGGCAGAAAGTCACGGCGAACCCCGGCTACCCGTTCTTCATCCCGGGCATCGCCGGATTCCGCCCGCCCCACCCGCCGATGGATTTTGCTCCCGACACTGACAACCCGGGCCAGTTCCTCGACGGCGGCCTGCCGCGCCACGTCAACACGGGCGGCACGACGATCAATCAACTGAAGTTTCTGGCCGACAAGAACGACTGGAGTAAGGATTTCGTCACGCTGAACGCGCGCCAACTCCCCGAGGACGGGACGCCCGTCGAGAAGGCGGCGATCGCGTTTAATTCGCAACGCTGCCGCAAGACCTTCCTCCCGGACGGGAGCGCCACCAACCCCTTCGGCCCGCAGAACTACCCGGAGTGCCCCGTCCCGACCGACGCGAACTTCATTCTGAACGGCCTCCCCAACGGCCCGCAGATGGGCGCGCCTTTCGCCGACCCCGCCGTTAATGACCAGGGCCAGCCGGCGGGTAAGAAGCGCACTTACAAGGCGGCCGCCATCCAGATGGACGCGAGGTTCAATAACAGGGGCTGGCACTATCAGCAGCAGCGCCTGCTCACGCTGTGGCAGGATGTCGGGCCGACTCTGAACGGGAAGCGCCCGCCGGAGCCGTTCTTCTTCCGGGCCAACTCGGAAGAAAACTTCATCGAGTACTGGCACACCAACCTGGTGCCGAACTACTACAAGGTCGATGCTTTCCAGGTGCGGACGCCGACCGACATTCTGGGGCAGCACATCCACAACGTGAAATTCGACGTGACCTCATCCGACGGTGCGGCCAACGGCTTCAACTACGAAGACGGAACTCTGAGCCCGGATGAAGTGCGGGAAATCCACCACGCTATCACGAACGGCGGCTCGTGGGCGGCCTGCGCCGGCTGCCCGCCCCTGCGCCCGCCCCAGCCGCCCCCGGGGGAAATCTGCTCCGGGTCACAGCCTCCGCCGCAATGCAAGAAGGAGTGGGTGGGCGCCCAGACCACCATCCAGCGCTGGCACGTCGACTCTTTCACAAACAACGTAGGGCTGGACAACACGATGCGGACGGTCTTCACGCACGACCACTTCGGCCCGTCCACGCACCAGCAGGCGGGCCTCTACGCGGGGCTGGTGATCGAGCCGAAAGGCTCGACGTGGAAATCCAACGACGAGAAAGACGAGACCTTCGGCACGCGGACAGACGGCGGGCCGACGAGCTGGCAGGCCAGAATCCTCACGGTGAACCCCGCCGACAGCTACCGCGAGTTCGTCCTGGAGTTCCAGGACTTGACGCTGGCTTACGACCGCAACTTCGGGCTCCCCATTAACGCTCCGGGCACCCCGTCCCTGATTAGCACCGGCGGCCAGCCGGCGCCCGGCACGCAGAGCGTCAACTACCTCAACTCCCCGATCCCGTTCAGGACGCAGGGGAATTGCAAAGACCTGGCGTATGCCTTCTCCTCTAGCTGTATCCCGGGCGCTAACGCTTCACTCCCGCAGGGCAACAACCCGAACGGCGACCCGGAGACGCCCCTGATGCGGGTCTACGAGAACGACAAGGTTCAGGTGCGCCTCCTCGTGGGGGCGCACACCTTCTCGCACTTCTTCACGATAGGCGGCCCGCGGTGGCTGGCCGAGCCTTCGTGGTCGAACTCGGGCTTCCGCAGCAGCCAGGGCATGGGCATCTCGGAACACTTCGAGCTGCTGTTTACTGTCCCGCCGTCCTCCGTCGGGAAAAACAGAAAGAAGTGCCCGGAAGGGAAGTACGACGACGCGGGCGACTGCGTCGATTACCTCTACATCCCGAGCCACGACAATTTCGGCCTCGTCAACGGCGTGTGGGGGATTATGCGCGCCTACGACCCGACCAAGCCGTTCAAGCAGTTGAAGCCCCTGCCCAGCAACCCGCTGAAACCCGGCGTGAACCTGGGCTTCCAGGCTTGCCCGCCGAACCAGCCGGCCGACAAGATCAGGACCTTCAACGTCACGGTCATAGACGCGCAGACCTTCGTCGGCAAGGACGCCTCTGACCCCAGCGGGAAGATCACGTTCAACTCGCGTAACGCCGAGCCGATCCAGTCGCTGGGCCTCATGTACGCCTTCTCGGAGGACATCGTTAGCAGTAAGTTGCAAGGGCCCGTCGAGCCGCTCATCCTGCGGGCGAACGCCGGCGACTGCATCGTGGTCAACCTGGTGAACGGGATCGGCCCGGACGCGGCCCCGTTCGACGACCTCCCGTGGCCGAAGCCGTTCGACCTTTCCAATTTCGGGAAGGTGAAAGCCTCGGCGTACGCCGGGCTCCACCCGCAGCTTCTCTCCTACGACGGCGCCACCGACGGCGGCATCAACGTTGGGTACAACGCGAAGCCCCAGGCGGTCGCCAGAGGGGGAGGGAAGATTACGTACAACTGGTACGCGGGTCAGATCGAGCGGACGGCCACCGGGGCCTTGAACTACACGCCCGTGGAGTTCGGCTCGCTCAACCTGCTCCCGACCGACCCGCTCATGCAGCACCAGTGGGCCTTGTTCGGCGGCATGGTCATCGAGCCGGCCGGCTCGAAGTGGACGTGCGACGCGGAGGACAAGGTGACCGGGCAGAAGCTACAGGTGCCCTGCGAGCCAGGCACCCCCGGCTACGACCTCTCGAAATGGAAAAACTACACCCGCGCTTCGGCGACCGTCACCCCGGGCGCCGGCCCCATGTTCCGGGAGTTCGTCGCGATGGTCAACGAGGACTTGATCCTCAACGCGGGGAACAGGAGCGCGATTAACTACCGGACGGAGCCGACGTATTACCGGTACGGGCATACGAATCCCGGGACCAACCCGATCCCGCCGGGCCCGACCTTCGCCCCCGATTTCAATAATGTGTGCGCGTTGTCTAACGCCCTGCCCCTGCCCGCGGGCGCCACCCCGCCTCCGAACACCCCCCCGGGCACCACCGGCGACCCCCAGACGCCCATCTTCACCGCCAGGGCGGGGACGCCCGTCCGGTTCCGTCTGATACACCCGCAGGGCACCGGGACGGCGCAGGTCTTCACCCTCAACGGCCACGTCTGGCAGAGGAATCCTTACACCAACAACTCCACCGTGATCGGTAACAACCAACTGTCGCAGTGGATGGGTTCACACGACCACCACGGGGGGACGGATCACTACGACATCGTCATAGACAGGGCCGGCGGCCAGAACGGAGTCCCCGGCGACTACCTGTACACGACCTTCGTGCCTAACCAAAACCTCTACGGCTCGTGGGGCATCTTCCGCGTGCTCGATAAGAACGGCAACCTGGTGCCCAGCAAGGCCGTGTGCCCGCCGCAGCCGCCGCCCAGCAAGCGACCTCCGGCGGTGGTGCCGCCCACGTCAGAGCGTAATGCTAACGACTTCATCAGGCAGCCAACCATTAGGACGCAGCCGCAACCTTAGCCGGTTCCCGGCGGGCCTGAGACTACCGGGGCGGGACGCGCGACCGCCCCGGTTCAACCCGCCGGGGCGGTCAACTCGGGAACGAGTGCTCATCACCCCCGTGCCGCTCGGAACGCTCATCGTCGCCGGTACGGGATGCACTTCGGGTAGTTCATCGCCAAAGCAATTTGGTGAGGCCCGCTCAGCAAATTGAATCAGAGATGTCGCAAATGATCGGCCGGGAACGCACCGGTTCTTCGTCAATTGCCCATCCTCCTGAATCTCTGGCGGCTCGCACCTCGCAATCACTGGCCGACCTCGCTCGCCAAGCAGAACGCCCGCGCCCGCGGTAGAAGGTCAGCGTAGTTACCGGGCGAACGGGCACGCGGAATTCCATCTCGGCTCTACAATTCATCGGCGCGTGTGATGGCCCCGCCTGTGGGGAGACAGCCATGGCGAAACAGAAGTATCAGGTTGTCGGCCGCATCGTCGGCAGCGGCTCTCAGCGGGGCGTCCCGGACGCGCGCGTTGAAGCCTGGGATAAGGACCTCCTCGTTGATGACCTGGTTGGCAGCGCAGTCACGGGGGCGGACGGCCGCTTTCAGATAGTCTTCGACTCGTCCCACTTCCGCGATCTCTTTTTTGATCGCCGGCCCGACCTTTTTTTCAAGGTCTTTTACGAAGACCAGCTCGTCAAGAGCACGGAGGATTCAGTCCTCTGGAACGTCGAGGCCGGAACGACCGAGATTACGATAGAGGTGGATGTCAAGGTGGATGTCGCCGGCGGCCCGAAAGGAATAAAAGGAGGGTTAATCAGGCCGGACAAACCGCGTGGCGCTGCCCGCCTAAAAGTAGCGAAAGGAGATTTAGTCATGCCGGATAAACCAAAGGGGCAGAGGGGTGGTGGTGGGAAGGGGTCTATAGGTGTTAAGGGCGGCGTCAAGGGGCAGCAAGAAACGAAAAGGCCGAGAGGTCTGAAGGCCGAGCCGAAAGGCCCGAAGAAGGGGCCGAAGGAGCCGAAGGGGCCGAAGGACGGGAAGAAGGGGAAGAAGGGCAAATACCGGCCCGGCAAAGACTCTGACTTCCTCTGCGTGATTATAAGTAGAAAGTGCGCCATCGAGCTTCTGACGGCGATCAGCCTGGCGCTCGGTTCCCCTTTGCCGAAGAAGAAGAAAAAAGGTAAGAAGGGTAAGGGCGGCAAGGGCAAAGGAGATAAAGGAGACAAGGGCGGCAAAGGCGGGAAAGGCGGGAAGGGCGGCAAGGTCGGCGGAGTGAGAGGTCTCAGCCGGAAGTTAGGCGGCGGCCTCAAGACCGGCGGCGTCAAGTCCGGCAGTAAGTCTAAAAGAAGGTGAGGCCGGGCCTGCCCGAGTTAAGAACTAAACCCCCCTTCACCGACCCCGGTCTGAAGGAATCTCTATTCCCGGGATCGGGGGAGGCTTGAGAATTGGGCATGGCACTTCTGTGCCGTGCCCGATTCTCTGTGCTGAATAGGGGTTGACGAAGACCTGCGACCTCGGGTTGTTTTCAGAAGACAGTTCGATACGCCGGATGCCGCCGCGCGGGGGCGTTTACATTGTTGACCCCCCGCCGCCGCGCCGTTGCGCCCCGCCGGGCTTCGTCTCCCCTGTCATTGATTTTGTTCGGCCGCGAGAGGAACCGCCGCCCGCTCGGAACACGTCGCGGTAGAGGCAGGAAGTCCGCAGGATGAGTCCCTTAAAAAATCTCCAACACCCTCATCTGCCGGCTCGCTTACGCAGCATCCTTTCGCGCGAGTTCGGGGGCGACCCGCTCGCGCTCGCCTTATTCGACGAGTTTCTTCCGCGCCGCGACTACTCCAGGGACTTCGCGTTAAAGCTCACCGACGTGGCGAGGCGGGGCGCGGGCGTGGCCTGGGAAACCAGACGGCTGGCCGCGTTGATGCTCGAAAACCAGGTGTTGAAGCTGGCCCCCGGCGCCACCGAAGAGTTCGATTTTCTTTTCGTCCAACTGGGCCTCAAAACTTCGAGGGGGAAGGGCCGTGAGATCGCCGACTCCGTCCTCAAAGAGGGCTACTCGACGACGCACCTCTGCCGCTTCATTGTAGAGTTCCGGCGGAGACTCGAAAGGCATAACTGGGTTCACCAGAGACTGGCCGGGGGCCGGACTTCTCAGGGCGCGCTGCGGGATTTCATCAGCCTGTCTAAATGCGATTGTCGGATTACGGTCGCAAGATATTTGTTCAGGCCGGAGGAGGTCGTCGGGCGGATCGTCGGGCAGCTCAGAACCACCAGGGGTGTGCCGGACTTAGACCACCGACAGCCCGCGTACATCACTGACGCGGCGGCGCACGCGTTCGACCTGCTGCCCCCCTACGAGGCGGAAATCCTGAGAGGTCTCTGCCGCTCCCCCGTCATCTACTGGGTCTCCGGGGCGACCAGTTCCGAGATTAATTCGCTCGTCGAGTATCCGCTGACGACCGTGGTTCTGGTCGTCAAGCCCCCGGGAAGCCCTCTGGAATTCGAAATCAAACGGGCCGGCAAAAGGCGAGGCCCCGCGCTGGGCGTCGTCTACCAGAGGAACGGTTACACGGTTCCCCCCCCGCACCGTCTCGACGGGGGAAGCATGTTGTCTTTCTTACGTCACGAGGCGAAGTACGCCTCGCTGTTCTCGACCATCTACCGGCAGGTGCACGCGTCAGAAGCGCCCATGCCCGCGCTCGTTTCGCGGTCGTCTATCTTCGGCGTGCCCGCGAGAGGCTCCGAAGAAAATATACTCGAATATTTAACGAACCCTCAGCTCTTCGGCCACGGGTTCAACGAGATGCGGGAGGCCCTGAAAGACTGCGTCTACGCATTTAAAAAACAGGACAGGTCGAACGCCGTCAAGCTCCCGGGCGATTTCGGACTCGCCGTACACTTCCTCAGCCACTCCACGCCCGGCCAGGCGCTCCTGAGCGGCACGAGTTCATTCCGCCTGAACAAGGTCGCCGCCTACCTCTCCGAGCAGGGGCCGGACATCTATTTTAAGCAGGGGCTGCGGACGGACTATTCGCGGCGTGACGCCAGGTGGCTGGCCGACAGTCTTCTGGAGGAGGTCTTGGGTCTCTACACCCCCCCGGCCGTCCCGTACCGGAGCCACCAGCAATACGTCGCCGCGGCCTTCGCGGTGGCGGAAAACCGCGCCCGGGCCGACCGGATTTTCTTGGACTCGATTCAGCAACTCGGGAAGTTTTGGGGAACCCTGCTGGCGGCCAGGGGGTTCTCGTGGGGCGAATCTTTCGTCCCCCGGAACGTCGGCCTGAAGAGTGTCTGGAGCGACGGCCGCTGGAGAGTTCAAATCATTTTTATGGATCACGACTGCCTGAACGTGGCCGACAAGTCGGAGAAGAATTTTGAATCCCTCCACGCTTTTAACGGGATGGCGACCGACGCCCGATTCATCGGGGGCGGTTTGATTCACACGAGGGAACAGCAGACCGCGATCTACTTCCTTAAACTGATTTACCGCATCCCGGAACGCGTCGGCGACGAGGGCCGGGCCGTGTTCTACGAAGCGATCCGGAAAGCTTACCGGGCCACGCACGACGCGATGCTGACCGACCCCGGGCTGGGGAAACTTTTCGACAAAGGTTTCCTAGAGCGGCTCCGCGATTGGGACGAGATCGTGGAAAGTTATCTTAAAATGAAGTCTAACGGCTCGCAGGCCGCCGCCTGGAAAGTGAAGGTGAGGAAATCCCTGAAAGAGAAAGGGTACGGCCGGGGCTTGATCGAGACGCATTTAAAGACGATAGAAACATACTCCGGCTTCCTCGAAAATCAAACCTTTCTTTATTGACCGAGGTACTCCCTCTTGAGCCGCTCGTAGAGGCAGTCGGGGTGGTATTGACTATTCTTATCCCGGCCCTCCCTCCTCCACATCTCATTCCACAGGTGGACGGCGTAGGTCGAGCCGCCAAACGCCAGATTCGCGCCCGGGTCTAAAACTCTGGCCCACTCCAGATACCCGAGGGGGCAGAAGACGTGGGGGGGCTTGAGATACCTCTCAAGCGAAAACAGTCTGATCGCTTCTCCGATTAGTCGAGGCCCGGTCTCCCCCCACCTCAGTTGCCCCGGGTCTTTGGCCCGGCAGGTTTGCCACGCGTACTCCATCACCCCGCTGGCGGGCGGGGTTTTAATGACCCCGCTGGTGGCGAGCTGGACATCCTCATTTTTTTCGCTGGCGAAGACGTACTCTTCCCGGAAGGAAAACGGCCTCAGGCAGATGATGTCCGAGTCGGCCCACCAGCCCCCCTTTGTGAGGAGCAGCTTGTACCGAAAGAAGTTGGCGAAACCCGCGTAAGACTTCGCGTGCTTGTATTGAAAGATCGTCGAGGGGGGGAGTATCTCGCCGGCGTCGCGCACGACCGCCCCTCCCGGGACGTGTTTCACGTCGCCGTAAACATACAAATGATATTCGTGCCCGTGCGTCAGGAACGAGGCGATTGACAACCGCTCCATGACGGACAACTCGGGGCCGATCCACAATCCTTGCACGGTCATCTTCGTCTCGCGGCCCGATTCCAAAAGCCTCTTAGAGACTCGGGGTCAGTCGGGCCTCGTCCAGCCGCCACCGAACCAGTCTGTGAATGTGCCCGGCACATTTCAAGTAGGCTTCCAGCCCGCGGCCTATCGGGTCTTCGATGTCGCCCTCGGGGTCGAGGCAGTGAGTCTTCCCGGCCGCCGACGGGATCATGTCTATCACCGCCTTCCGGTGGGCGCGGGTCATGCAAAAAATCATCTCGACCTGGTGGGCCAATTCGACCGTCAAATTCCGCGCGGCGTGGGGCCGCACGGGCACGCCCAGTGAGCGCAACGCCTGTTGCGCCTCGGGCGTCATCGCCGCCCCCGCCCTGGCGGAGACTCCGGCGCTGAGGGCCTGCACGCCGGCCGTGTCCAGAGCCTCAAACGGTATCTTCAGGCGCGCGGCGATCTCCGCGTTGCCGATGGCCGCGGCCATCGGCGAGCGGCAGGTGTTGCCGCTACACACGAAAAGGAAGAGCCGCCGTAGCTTGTCGAACTGTTCCTGGCTGCTCGCTCCCGGCACACCCTCAGCCGCCATCGTTTGCACGCCCGGCGACTTCATCGGTCGTCGCCCCACGCCGGCCGCGAAGTTCAAGAGCGCCCGGCGGGCGCTGGCGAACGAATCTCTGAACTGACCGAGGGTGCGCCGGAAGTGGTGGAGCGGCGACAGGAGGAGAAGGGCGACGACGATCAGCCCCGCGCCGCCGAGCTGCGCTGCGCTCGGCGGTCTCTGGCCGAAGAACAGCGCGAGCGCGTAGGAGGCGCAGACGCCCGCCAGCAGACTTGAGCCGCGGTTCAGGGGGATGCAGAAACTGTTCTCCCGGCAGTCCAGGTAGATGAGGGTGCCGAAACAAAAGAGGCCGGCGTAGAGCGCCCCGATGATGACGGCCGGGAGGGTCACGCCGCCGGCGAAGAAATCTGTAAAGCCGCGGCGCAGCTCCGCCGCGATGTCGCCCCTGCCCAGCCAGGCGAAGACGGCGGGCACGGCCACCAACAGCAGCGCCGCGACCATCACCTCCTCAACGAAGTAGCGGCGGGTCGCGACCTCGTCGTTCGACTTCGCCAGCTTATTGATGAAAGGCATGCGCAGGAGATAACCCGCCAGGTAGGCCGCGACGGTCAGGGCCGCGACGCGGCCCACCCGGTAGTTGTTCACGTCCGCCAGGGCGACCAGCAGGGCCGACAGACTCAGCGCCAACGCGGCCCACGAGAACCAGCGCACGCGGCGCCGGAACAGGCGATCCACGAGGGGCGCGAGGACGAGCACCCCCGCGCGCATGAGCACCAGCGTGAGGACGATGGAGATTCCGTCGAAAGTAAAGCAGAGGGTCGTCGCCCCGATGATGACGGCCGTGCCGAGTCCCGAAAGAAAGACCGGCCGGCTCGGGAACGGCACGCTCCGCCCGAAGAATCGGCGGCGGCCCGCGTACCCCCACCACCCCAGCAGCGTGATGCCGACCGGCAGCACGAAGGCCGTGGAGATGACCACCGCGGGCAGCAGCCGGAAGCCGGAGACCGGGCCGCCGGTTCCCGGCCACAGCCCCAGGGCGGTGGCCCTGACCAGGGCGCAGTAAGGCGCGTAGAAGAAAAAATATCCGAGCGCCAGGTCCCAAACCCTCAAATTGAACAGGCGTTTCCCAGAGGCCATGTTAACGCTCCATCCGAACCAGGTTCGGGGCCGGCGTGAACTTCGGTTCACCGTGAGGCCCCGTCATGGTTTGTAGAATGACGGGTCGTGCGTTAGCCCGAGGACTGATTTGCCAATCGTCGCGAGGATTTGGTCGTCGTTGTCATGACGGACGTAGAAGGAGAGGTCGCGGTAGATGCGTTCGAGCGCGCTCGGGCGGTTCAGGCAGCGCGCGCCGCAGGCGCGGATGCAGCGCGCGACCGTGTCGGCCGCGAGGTGCTCGATGACGTGGCGCGCGCGGCTGCCGGCGAGCTGCGCCTCCTGGTACTTGCCCGTCTCCCACAGCCGGGCGACGTGCCTGAGCCACAGGTGCGCCGACTCGACATCGACCGACATCTGCCCGACGTGGTGCTGAATGTAAGGGTCTTCGACTTTGTTCTGCGTGGTGACGTACTCCAGGGCGTACTCGTAGGCGGCCTCGGCGGCGCCCAGGAAGGTCGCGGCGTAGTGCGGGATGAAGCACGTCTGCCACCCCTCCTTCAAATACTGGCCGGGGTAGCCGATGAGGTTCGCTTCGGGGACGAACGTGCGCCTGAAGTTGACTAGGTAGCTGACGGTCGCGCGCATCCCGATGGGGTCCCACCAGGAGCCGTCAACCTCGACCGTCGGGTCGGAGAGGTCGCAGGCCATGAGGAGTTGGGTGTCCAGAGATTCGGCCGTCGCGTGGCGGACGCCGCCCGGCCCCGCCGTGTTGACCAAAAGGATCGCCCACTGCGCCCCGGTCGCGCTCGTCGAGAAGACCTTGTTGCCTTCGACGACGTAGCCGCCTTCGACTTTTTCAACCCTCGTCCCGAAGCGCACCGTCTCGCCCGGCGCGCGCGCCTGCGGCTCGCCGCTCCAGGCGACCCACTTCTCGCCGCGCTCCACGACGCCCTTGAACCAGTCGGCTTTCTGCTCGCGGGTCGCCATCCCGTCCAGCAGCACGAGCGAGTTGACGTGACCCTCCCAGCACCGCGCCAGGGACAGGTCGGCCTTGGCGATCTCCTTCGTCATCATCCAGAGGGTGAAGACATCGCCGCGATACGGGCCGAGGCCCAGCCCGCCGTACTCCTGCGGGACGACCGGCGCGATCAGCCCCGCGCCGAACAGGTCGGCAAAATCCTCCGCCGGGAAAGTCGCCGTCCGGTCGTAGTCAGCCGCGCGCGGCGCAAACTTCTCGCGGGCCAACTCCCTGACGCGCTCGACCAGCGCCTGACGGTCACAGGTGATGTCAATCTGGGTTTCGATGGCGCGACCTCCTGCCGTGACGTTTGACCTCGAAAAAGTAATCAAAGCCTGTTTGAAGACTGTCGGGGCAGGGCTTGTCCCTGCCCCGACAGTCTTCACCCGCGCATTCGTCAGGCTACCCGGCGACGATGGAATCCGAAGGCTCGGCTTCGAAGCCGAGTTTCTCACGCACCAGAGAGGCCGGCATCTCCCGGCCGGTCATCGTCTGGAACTGGCGGAGCACCTGCGTCAGCAGCACCTCGCGCCCGTCTATGGCCGTCCGCGCCCGCGCCGCGGTGCCGACCACCAGGGGCGTCGGCAGCGAGCCGTAAACCAGGTCAATCACCACGGCGTCCTCCTCCAACGTCTCGACCTCGAACGGGGCCTCCCCGTCGTCGCGGCCCACGGGAGTGGCGTTGACCATGATGTCGTACCCTTCGGCGCTGAACCCCGGCAGCGGCATGTAAGGAAGGTCGAGGAGCTGGGCGGCGTAACGTCCGCGTTCCGCGCCCCGGTTCACC
Source organism: Acidobacteriota bacterium (assembly GCA_030860645.1). Classification (GTDB taxonomy): domain Bacteria; phylum Acidobacteriota; class Blastocatellia; order Pyrinomonadales; family Pyrinomonadaceae; genus QHXN01. Next base: position 1,957 of record JALZHT010000034.1, on the reverse strand, counting down.
AGCGTGACGCCGGCGTTGGATTGGGCGAGGGCGGCGGCGATGGCCCGGCCCGCGCCGCCGCAGCCGATCACGGCCGCCCGCTTGTGCTTCATCCGGACACCCCGCACGCGGTGCGCCATGAACACGACCTCGGGGTCGGTCGTGTCCGCCTTCCACGAGCCGTTGTCCCGCACGAGGATGTTGGCGGACTCGGCCCGCCGGGCCATCGGGCTGACCGTCCCGGCCGTCAGGAGGGCGGCTTCTTTGTGCGGCGAAGCTACCGTCAGGCCCTTGAGCGGCATGTTCAGCGAATCGAGCACGCCGCCCTCGACCACCTCCCGCCAGAACTCGCCGAAAGACTCGACGTGGAACGGCACGAAGAGCGCCGGGTAATTCGTCTCGCGGTAGGCGGCGTTATGCAGGCGCGGCGAGAGTGAGTGGAAGACGGGGCTTCCCACAATCCCGTAGAGTCCTTCCAGCGGCGGCAGCTCCGGGAGCCCGTAATCCTCGATCAGTTTATTGACGGTCGGCTCTGCCGGGGCGGCCGGCCCGCCGGGGGCCAGCCCGAAGACGAGCGGCGCCCCCAGGCGTGGCGCTATCAAGCGACTCCAGAACCCGAGCATGCCGGTCGAATAAGCAATCACGTCCGGGCGGCCCAGCGACCTCAGCAGTGCTAAGGGGGCCAGCTCATCGCTGCCCTTCGCCGCCCGCGTCACGAGCTTATAAAAGCGGGCGGGGGTGGCGGACAGTTCGGCGAACCTGGCCGCGAGGTCGGGGAGGCCGCCGGCCTCGCCGTGCCAGGAGACGAGCCGCTGCTCGACGGGGATTTCGGCTAACAAGTGAGGGGAGAAATCTCGCGCGCCCTCAAGCTCGATCAGATCGTAAGAGCGGGCGGCGCGTCCGAGGCGTTCGCGCCTTTGATCGTCGGAGTCTGCGAAATGCCCCCCCTCGGCGCGACTCCGCAGCGCGTACAGCAGCCGGCCGCCGAAGCGCGCGCGGAGCCAATCCGGGTCGAGGTCGCCCACCAGGTCGGAGCGCACCTCCAGCCACCCGACCGATTCCGGGAGGGCCGACAACTCTTGACCCCCCGGCGAGGGAGGGGTCAGCAGGGTAGCGATGAGAGTTGCTTTCATCATAAAGGACGACCGTGGCGCGCCCCGGGCTGAAGGGGTCGGTGGACTTCAGCCGGCGTGCGTCCGGCGGCGGGCGGCGGCAGGACGTGCGACGCGATTCATGGTTGTGAGATCAGAACCGGGAGCAAACCTCGGCGTCGGTGGCTTACCCCGGGAAACTCTTTCCGATGATGGCGCGCCCGCGCGAGATAAAGCCGCCCGTGTCGTTAATTGCTGTCAAGAAAAAAATGCACCAGACCAGCGGGATGAACTACTCAATCGTCGCCAAAGAGTTCAAACCCTTGCTCTCTCACGTAAGCTGGCTGAGTTGTTGAGGTGTAGGGGCGACTGCGAGATTTCGGGCAGCCTCTAAACGCGGGAGGATGCCGCTTTAAGGATGACCACCCCAAATTCCCGAACTTCCCGACACATGACATCCGCGGAGGTCGGACGCCTTTGTGAGACCGAGCGAGAGTAAGGAGATATATCAGGAGACATATCTCACGGCTACTTTCCGAGGTGTAGAGATCATACCGAGCAGCGCCCCAAGCCTAATCCCGCGGCTTTAGTATGTCAATAAAAATTATGGCCGGAGCGCGAACCCCGCCGCTAATTTCGCCTCGCCTCGTCGCCTCTGTGAAGTGTGACGGTCGCGCGCGTCAACTCCGTCCGTTACTTCATGCGGGGAAGTCCGGGCCGGCCTCAGGGCCACTGGATCACCTGGCTCTTTTCCGATTTGGCGAAGGGCGTCGGCGACAACACCGGCGGCGAGATTTTGGCCGTCGGGGAAGTGGGCGCGCGGCCCTCCGCCCTACGTTCGCGGCGGCCCGCGGCGGCGCTTCGCTGCCCGTCGCCCGGCTTCACGC
>JALZHT010000441.1 GCA_030860645.1 Acidobacteriota bacterium | reverse complement strand
GCCGACGAGCGTGCCGTCGTAGTCGAGCAGCAGCCGGCGCGCGCGCGCGCGGCGGAAGGCGGCGACCACTTCCGCCGCGGGCAGCTCGCGCGGCTTCTGCGCGTGGCGCACGGAGCGCGCCGCGGCCGACTCGCCCAGATTCTTGATGAAGCGCTCGCCCCAGGCGAAGACGTTGTTGCGGACGACGCGGGCGTAGAGGGCCGCCATGCGCTCGCGGCGCTCGTCCTCCGCCGTCCCCAGCGCGCGGCGCACCGTCTCGGCCGTCCGCTCCTCGTCGTAGGGGTTGATGAGGAACGCCTCGCCCATCTCGGAGGCGGCCCCGGCGAACTCGCTCAGGACGAGCGCGCCCGCCCCGCCCCGCTGGCAGGCGACGTACTCCTTGGCGACGAGGTTGAGGCCGTCGCGCAGGGGCGCGACCCACGCGAGGTCGGCCGCCGCGTAGAGCGCGACCAGCTCCGGGCGCGGGATGCCGCGGCGCATGTAGACGATGGGCGTCCAGTCGGGCGTCGAGAACTCGCCGTTGATCTGGCCGACGAGCGAGTCGACCTCGCCGCGCAGCTCCTCGTACATCGGGACGGCCTCGCGCGAGGGCACGGCGACCTGGATGAGCACGACGCGGCCGCGCAAATCCTCGGCCTCGCTGAGCAGGCGGCGGAAGGTGCGCAGGCGCTCGGGGATGCCTTTAGTGTAGTCGAGGCGGTCGACGCCGAGCAGGATGTGGCGGCCGCGGTAGCGCGCGCGCAGCTTCGCGAGCCGGCGGCGCGTCTCCCCGTCCGCGTCGAGCAGGTCCGTGAACTCGCGCGGGGCGATGCCGATGGGCAGCGCGTCGAGCCTGATGCGGCGGCCGCCGTACTCGATCAAGTCCATGCGGCTCTCGACGCCGAGCACGCGCAGCGCCGAAGAGCGGAAGTTCTGCAAGTAACCGTAGGTGTGGAAGGCGAGGTAGTCCGCGCCGAGCAGCCCCTGCAAAAGCTCTTCGCGCCGCGGCAGCAGGCGGAAGACCGACGAGGAGGGGAAAGGGATGTGGAGGAAGAAGCCGACGCGCGCGTCGGGCACGGCCTCGCGCAGCAGGGCGGGGAGCAGCATCAACTGGTAGTCGTGCACCCAGACCGCGTCGCCGGGCCGCAGGTGCTTGACCACCTCGTCGCGGAAGCGCTCGTTGGCCTCGCGGTAGGCGCGCCAGTCTTCGGGGTCGAAGTTGAGGAGGATGGGGAAGTGGTGGAAGAGCGGCCAGAGCGCCTGGTTCGAAAAGCCCTCGTAGAAGCCGCGCGCCACGCGGGGCGGCAGCTCGACGGAGAAGTAGCCGTCCTGCGCCGCCCAGCGTTCGAGGAGCCGGCGGCGGCGCGGGTCATCCGTCTCGCTCGCGTCGCCCGACCACCCGACCCAGATGCCGCCCGACTGGCGCAGCAGCGGCCCCATCGCCGTCGCCAGCCCCCCGGTGCTGCGCTCGGTGCGCCACCCGTCGCCCGCGCGCTTCAAGGTGAAGGGCAGGCGGTTCGAGACGACGACGAGGCGGTGCTCTGCTGCGAGGTGCGTTGCCATAATTTATTTCGGCGGCGTCGTAGTGGAACGCCTTTAGACTTACAAACTTTCTGTTGCGGAAGTGCGCTGGCCCCGTGACAAAAATGTCGGGCCGGGCCTGCGCCCGGCGGCGCCCAATCCTCACTCGGCCTTCGGTTCGAGCAGGAACCAGTAGAAGCCCCAGGGGGCGAGGGCGAGCTGGTAGGGCGCGGCGGTGACGGCGGGGAAGCGCGTCTTGCCGAGCATCTCGACGGGGGCGCGCCCCTCGAACTCGTGGAGGTCAAGCTCGACGGGCTGCGCGAACTGCGAGAGGTTGAAGACGCAGAGCACGGTCTCGCCCTCGTGCTCGCGGGTGAAGGCGAAGATTTTGCGGTTCGCCGGCTTGACGAAGCGCATCGAGCCGCGGCCGAAGACGTGGTGCTCCTTGCGCAGGTGGAGCATCTGCCGCATCCAGTTCAGGAGCGAGGAGTCGAAGCGCGTCTGCGACTCGACGTTCACCGAGTTGTAGCCGTAGACCGGGTTGTTGATGACGGGGAAGTACAGCTTCTCGAAGTCGGCCTTCGAGAAGCCGGCGTTGCGGTCGGAAGACCACTGCATCGGCGTCCGCACCCCGTCGCGGTCGCCGAGGTAGATGTTGTCGCCCATCCCGATCTCGTCGCCGTAGTAGAGGAACGGGCTGCCGGGCAGGCTCAGCAGCAGGCCGTTCAGCAGCTCGATGCGGCGGCGGCTGTTGTCCATGAGCGGGGCGAGCCGCCGCCGGATGCCGACGTTCAGGCGCATCCGGCGATCCTTCGCGTACTCGTCGTAAAGGTAGTCGCGCTCCTCGTCCGCCACCATCTCCAGCGTCAGCTCGTCGTGGTTGCGCAGGAACATCCCCCACTGGCAGTCCGGCGGGATGTCGGGCGTGCGCTCCAGGATTTCGACGATGGGCCGGCGGTCTTCCTGCCTCAAGGCCATGAAGAGGCGCGGCATGATGGGGAAGTGGTAGTTCATGTGGAACTCCGCGCCGCCGCCGAAGTACTCGACCACGTCCGCGGGCCACTGGTTCGCCTCGCCGAGCAGGAGGACGTTCTTGTGCTTCGCCTCGACGTGGGCGCGGAGCCTCCTGAGGAAGGCGTGCGTCTCGGGGAGGTTCTCGCAGTTCGTGCCCTCGCGCTCGTAGAGGTAGGGCACGGCGTCGACGCGGAAGCCGTCGAGGCCCTGGTCGAGCCAGAAGTCGCAGACATCGAGCATGGCCTGCTGGACTTCCGGGTTGTCGTAGTTGAGGTCGGGCTGGTGGCTGAAGAAGCGGTGCCAGTAGAAGGCTTGCGCGCCCTCGTGCCACGTCCAGTTCGACTTCTCGGTGTCGGTGAAGATGATGCGCGCCTCGTGGTAGAGGTTCGGGTCTTGCGACCAGACGTACCAGTCGCGCTTCGGGCTGTCGGGCGCGGAGATGGCCTCCTGGAACCACGGGTGCGAGTCCGAAGTGTGGTTGACGACGAGGTCGGCGATGACGCGGATGCCGCGCGCGTGGGCCGCGTCGAGGAACTCCCTGAAGTCTGCGAGCGTGCCGTACTCGGGCAGGATCGAGTAGTAGTCGGCGATGTCGTAGCCGCCGTCGCGCAGCGGGCTTGGGTACATCGGCAGCAGCCAGATGCAGTCCACCCCGAGCCACTGGACGTAGTCGAGCTTCTGCGTCAGCCCGCGGAAGTCGCCGATGCCGTCGCCGTCCGAGTCGTAGAAGCCGCGCACGTAGATTTCATAAAACACGGCGTCCTTGTACCACAGCGGGTCTTCGCGCAGTGTGCCCACGTCGGCCATCGGCCCCCAGCCCTCCCGGTCAGACAGGTTTTCGCGTTTGACGAGCAAGATAGCGGGAACGTGACGGGGAAGCAAGTTTCGAGTTTCGAGTTGCGCGGTTCGAGTTGGAAAACAGCTTGTCTTTAACGCGAAACCCGCAACTCGGAACTCATTCCGGGTGTGGTTAGCCACAGGCGGGCGCGGCGTGGCCGCACGGTCGGGCGCTGTTCGCAACCGTCTCGCCCGCCGCGCGCGGCCGGAAGATAATCCGCGACGGTCGCGGCGCGGAGTTTTTAACTCGGAACTCGAAACTCGGAACTGATTTAAGGCGAGACAAGGCGTTGGCAGTCGTGGTAGCTTTAGCGCGCACCGTCCGACACGCGCGCCGCCCGCGGGCGCGGCCCCTCCCCGGCGTCCCCCGGGGAGCGTTTCGAGGGGCGCACGACACGCCCGGCGACGCCGTCCGCCGGGGCCGCGAAACGGTACAAAGCAACCGCCCGACCAAGAACGTCCGACAGATGCGCCTCCCCCTTCGCGCCACGCTCGGCCTGCTCCTCCTGGCCGCGCTCGGGG
>JALZHT010000440.1 GCA_030860645.1 Acidobacteriota bacterium | reverse complement strand
CCCGACGCCCGCCGCGCCGCGCACGCCCGAAGAGTTGGCCGCGCGCATCCGCCAGATCATCGCGCGGCCCGAGTTCGCCGCGTCGCAGTTGGCCGTGAAGGTCGCGTCGCTCGACACGGGCCGCGTGCTCTTCGAGGAGAACGCGCGGAAGTGGATGCAGCCGGCCTCGAACCTCAAGCTCTTCACCGTCGCCGCCGCGCTCGACCGCTTCGGCCCCGACTACCGCTTCGTCACCTCGGTCTACGCGCCCGCGCCGCCCGACCCGACGGGCACGCTGCGCGGCGACCTCACCGTCTACGGCCGCGGCGACCCGACCTTCGCCACGCGCTTCAACCCCGAGGGCGACAACGATTATTACCGCGCGGTTGACGAGCTGGCCGCGCGCGCCGCCGCCTCGGGCCTGCGCCGCGTCGAGGGCGATCTGGTCGGCGACGAGAGTTACTTCGCGGGGCTTCCGCTCGCCTTCGGCTGGGAGTGGGACGACCTCCAGTGGTGGTACGGCGCGGAGGTCAGCGCGCTGTCGGTGAACGACAACTCGGTGGACTTGTCAGTCAGGCCCGGCGCGCGCGTCGGCGACCCGTGCCAGATCAGCGTCGGCCCCGTGACGCCGCTCGTCACGGTCGTCGACCGCACGCGGACTTCGCCGCGCGGCACGAAGCGCGAGCTGGACGTGCACCGCCCGCTCGGGCAGAACGTGCTGGAGGTCTCGGGCAGCCTGCCGCTCGACGACCGCGGCTACACGGCGAGCGTCGCCGTCACGAACCCGGCCCTCATGTTCGCCACCATGTTCCGCCAGGCGCTCGAACGCCGCGGCGTGACCTTCACCGGCCGCACCCGCACGGTCAACTGGCGCGAGCGCGCGCGCGCCCCGCTCGACGTGTCCGCGCTCGTTGAACTCGCCACCCGCCAGTCGCCGCCGCTCTCCGTCATCGCCGCGCAGACGCTGAAGCCGAGCCAGAACCTCTACACGGAACTCCTCCTGCGCGCGCTCGGCAAGGCGTCTGCGACCGACCCGAAGCAGTGGAGCGACCAGGCCGGCGTCGCCGCGGTCAAAAACTTCCTGCGCGGCGCAGGCGTCGAGGAGCGACAGCTCAACATGCTCGACGGCTCCGGCCTCTCGCGCGGCAACCTCGTGACGGCCGACGCCGTCGTGCGCCTGCTCGTCCACATGAACCGCCACCGCCACGGCGCGGCCTTCCGCGCGGCGCTGCCCGTCGCCGGAGTCGACGGGACGCTGCGCAACCGCATGCGCGGCACGCCGGCCGCGAGCAACCTCCGCGCCAAGACGGGGACGCTCAGCAGCTCGACGACCCTCGCCGGCTACCTCTTCACGGCCGCCGGCGAGCGCCTCGTCTTCTCGCTCATGATCAACAACCCGCCGCGCGACACCGACCCCCGCACCGGCTTCACCGACGCCGTCGCGGTGCTGCTCGCGTCCTTCGCCGGCAGATCGTAAAGGAGGGTGCTGGGTGCTGGGTGCTAGGTTAAAGACAAATCGCTTTTCCCAGCACCTAGCACCCAGCACCCATTGCTTATGCTTTTCACCAAATTCCACGGCTACGGCAATGACTACCTCGTCTTCGAGGCCGAGCACCTCGCGGCGGCCGGGTGGCGGGGCGGGTTCGAGCGGCTGGGCGAGCGGAATCCGTTCGGCGACTTCGTGCGGCGCGTGTGCGACCGGCATTACGGGGCGGGGGCCGACGGCGTCGCCGTCGTCGAGCGCCTGCGGGGCGGGGAGGCCGACTTCCGCCTGCGCATCTTCAACCCGGACGGGGGCGAGGCGGCGATGTCCGGCAACGGCTCGCGCTGCGCCGCCTCCTACTTGCACTACGCGGGCCTCTGGTCGGGCGAGGAGTTGCGCTTCGCCACGCGCGCCGGCGTCAAGCGTTACCACTTACGCGGGCGGGAGGGGCCGGGCGCGTTCCGCTTCGAGGCCGAGATCGGGAGGCCGCGCTTCGACAGCGCCTCCGTGCCCGTCCTGACTCTGGAACCACTCGAAGAGGTGCGCGACTACCCGCTCGCGCTCCCCGGCGGCGAGACCCTTCAGGTCACGGCCCTCCAGATGTGCAACCCGAACTGCTGCGTCTTCGTGGACGACCTGGAAGGCACGGACTGGCGGCGGCTCGGCCCGGTTATCGAATCGCACGCCCTCTTCCCCGAGCACACCAACGTCGAGTTCGTCCGCGTACGCGACCGCACACACGTCGAGGCGCGCGTCTGGGAGCGCGGGGCGGGCGAGACGCTCTCATCGGGGACGGGGGCGTGCGCGGCGGCCGTCGCCTCCGTCATCAACGGCCGCGCCGACCGCCGCGTCCGCGTCGAGATGCCCGGCGGCCTCCTCGAAGTCCACTGGCGCGACGACGGCGAAGTCCTCCTCACGGGCACGGCCGAGGTCGTCTACGCCGGCGAATGGCTCAAAGAAGAGGGTGCCGGGTGCTAGGTTCTGGGTGCTGGGTAAAAGGTAGATGTCTTTCCCCAGCACCCAGAACCTAGCACCCGGCACCTTTTTTCGCTTTTCTGTCTCCTAGACAATCCTTTGTGACATATGTTACTTTTTCATGCGTGACAAGCGGACGATGAGTTCGCTTGTCATTCTTTTTGGTCGGTGTCCTTTCAGCGCTCCGCATCAAGGATGTGTTCCCCACTCCGGCTGACTCTCAACTCCTAGAGCCGGAGGTCGAGGAAGGGAGTGCAAGCTACCGTACTCGCGCGCCGCTGAAAGGCCCAAAATTTTCGGGAGGAGAACCGAATGAGTAGACCCCTTTTGGGGGGAGGTGTGGCGGCAGCCACGCTTCTCTCCACTTGGTTGCTCTTTTCAGCGCAACCTTTAGTCGCAGAACCCCTCGCAGTGACCTCGCAGGAAGTACAAAACCAACGGAAAGTCGAAGTCTCCGAGTCTCAAAATTCGGGCACCGGTCTGTCTCCGGCGTCCGAAACTCAGGGAGGCGTCGGGGAGGAAGAAGGAAGACTGGACGGGGCCGAACCGGCCGCCTCGCGGGCGAAGGAAAACATGCCCGAGGTCGAACCCGAAGCCCCGCCGGCCAACCCGCCGGCCTATTTCACGGCCACAGCCTACTCCTTACGCGGCCGCACGGCGAGCGGACAGCCCGTCCGCCGCGGCCTCATCGCCGCCGACCGCCGCGTGCTCCCCATCGGGACGCGCGTGCGCCTCGACGCCGGCCCCTACAGCGGTGAGTACGTCGTCGCCGACACGGGCGGCGCCGTCCGGGGTCGCAAGATTGACATCTGGATGCCGAGCGCGAACGAAGCCATGCGCTTCGGACGCCGCACGATCAAACTCACCGTCCTGACGCGCGTCCGCCCGCGCCCCGCCGCCCGCCCGCGGGCGCGCCGATCCAACAACTGAATAAATAAGGCGAATCACGCCGAACCGCTCGGGGCCGCTGTCAGAAACGGCAGCGGCCCCGACGCCTATTTAAGGGATTTTAGATTTGCGATTTTTGATTTGAAGACGGGGGCGGCCTCCTCCTCTTTCAATCGCAAATCAAAAATCCAAAATCAAAAATTGCCTTGACTCGAAACTCAGTTGCGGCCCCCGGCGGTCGCGGTTAAGATGCGGGCTGCAAGTCAAACCCTTCTGAAAAGTCAGGTCTTCGCGCGGGTCGCGCGCCGCGGCCCCGTCGCCTCGCACGCGGCTCGGTTCGCCCGCCTTCCGCCAATGAGTGAAGAGACACGCAGCCGGAACGCCCCGCAGCCTGCGCCGCTCGTCGAGGTCTGGCGCGGCCCTCTGGTCGAGTCGCGCCACCGCGGCCACGTCGCCGCCGTGGACGGCCGGGGCAGGCTCGTCGCCCGCCTCGGTGAGCCGGAGGCCGTCACCTTCATGCGCTCGTCGGCCAAGCCGCACCAGGCCATC
>JALZHT010000439.1 GCA_030860645.1 Acidobacteriota bacterium | reverse complement strand
GCCCGAGGCCCTGCCGCCGCCGGCCGAGCCGCCGCGGGGGGCGGGCGAGGAGGCACTGTCGCTGATCGTGACGGGCGGCGTGCCCGTCGCCACGCTGCTCGAAGCGACGATGCAGAGCATGCGCGAGGGCGTGCTCGTCGTCGACGGCGGGATGCGCGTCGTGGCCTCGAACAAGTCGGCCCGCGCCCTGCTGAACGAAGGCTCTTTGAACGGCTACGCGCCGCGCCGGCTGACCGAGGCGACGCGCAACCCCGCCATCCTCTCCGCCTTCGCGGCCGCCCTCGAACGCGGCGAGCGCGCCGAGGTCAAGGTCGAGACGCAGACCGTCGGCGAGCGCCACAGCTTCGACCTGCACGTCGCGCCGCTGCGGCAGCGCGCGGTCGCGTCGCTGGAGCACGAGGTGCGCGGCGCGGTCGGCATCTTCTTCGACATCACGCGGCTGGAGCGGCTGGAGCGCGTCCGGCAGGAGTTCCTCTCGAACGTCAGCCACGAGTTGCGCACGCCGCTGACCGCCATCCTCACCTTCATCGAGACGCTCGAAGGGGGCGCCCTCGACGACCCGGAAGACAACCGCCGCTTCCTCTCCGTCATCCGCCGCAACGCCGAGCGCATGCACACGCTCATCAACGACATCCTGGAGCTGTCGGCCATCGAGGCCGGCACGGTCCCGGTCGAGCCGGGGCCGGTGCGCCTCGCCGCGCTCGTCGGCGAGTGCTTCACGACGCTCGGCAGCCGCGCCGCCGAGCGCGGGGTCGAGCTGCGGAGCGAGGTGGCTTCGGACGTGCTGGTCCACGCCGACGCGCGCCGCCTCGAACAGATGCTGACGAACCTCGTCGACAACGCCATCAAGTTCAACTCGGCGGGCGGGCGGGTGGTCATCAGCCACGAGCGCGCGGGCGGGCGCGACCGCGTGAGCGTCGCCGACACGGGCGAAGGCATCCCGCCCGAACACCTCCCGCGCATCTTCGAGCGCTTCTACCGCGTCGACCGCGCGCGCTCGCGGGCGCTGGGCGGGACGGGCCTCGGCCTCGCCATCGTCAAGCACCTCGCCCGCGCGCACGGCGGCGAGGCCAACGTCCGCTCCGCCCCCGGCCGTGGCTCGACCTTCACCGTCGAGCTGCCCGCGAAGGCGGAGTGTGGAAGAGGCGGCGCTTCTTAATCCGCAATTCGTTCGCGCCCGGCGCGGCGCTTGAAGTATCATGACGCCCGCCCCGAACGCCCGCCGACGCCGTCAGTCGCATGGAACCAGGCCGCCTTCTCGTTGCATTTTCGACAAGAAAATTTTCCCGATTACACGGGCGAAAGCCGCGCCTTGACGCTCGTCGCGGGGGCTTGTTACACTTTCGTTAGAATTCACGTACCGACGCGGCCGCGTCGCAACGAACCCTCAAGGGAACCCCAATCCCGACTTGCGACGCGGCCCTGTTTTTTGCAACACAGGAGGTGTGTGGTGGGCTTTAAAGTCGGCCAGAAAGTCGTTTACCCCAATCACGGCATCGGCACCATCGAACAGATCGAGTCGAAACAAATCGGAGCAACGTCCCTTCCTTTTTACACGCTCCGCCTCGCCGCAACCAATTCCGTCGTCCTCGTCCCCGTCGCCAACGCTTCAGAAGTCGGCCTCCGGCACCCGATCACTTCCGCCGAGTGCGAAATGCTCCTCCGTCACCTGGCGGACGACTTCCGCGGGGCGGCGGCTGACTGGAAAGACCGCTTCAAAGAGTTCACGGAAAAGATGCGCACCGGCGATGTCTTTGAGGTCGCCTACGTGCTCAAGAACCTGACTTACCTGAGCCACCTCAAGCCGCTCTCGTTCCGCGAACAGCGGATGCTCGAGCGGGCCCGCTACCTCGTCATCTCGGAACTCGCCGCCGTCTGCCGCCAGCCGGAGTGCAACGTCGAACCCCGCGTCGAAGAAGCGCTCTCGCGCGCCTGCGCTAAGCACGAGCGACGCCCGGCCCGGGCGCGCGTCGTCGCCGGCGCGGCCGCCGGCCACTAATTCAACCACCTTAGCCCGCACGACACGCCGAGGATCGCCCCCCGTCCTTGCGGTGGGACTGTCCCCTCGCGTCCCTGACGGACGGCCAGGCACCGCCGCGCGCCGGGCCGAACCGCGCTTCGAAAGAAGGCCGCGGCGAGAGGGCCGGGCCTTCTGCGGTCGCGGCGCGTGGCCTGGCCTCGTCCGGGTAGTGGGTCATTTTCAATGTTGAACAGATAAGATTCTTTTCCGCACAACTTCGCGCGCATCCATCAGACTTTAAGATGCTCGCCGGCTATGGAGGCGGGAGTTCCTAAAACCCTGTGGTCTATCAGTGATATAGTTGCGCTGGCGGATAATCCGAAGTATGCGGGGCGTGATGAGGACTGACAAAGCGAAGCCCCAATGCTCATTGGCCGTATATTGGAACCGGGAGAAGGTGCAATGGAGTTCCCTGAATCTACAACATTTTGGGATGTCGAGGGCATTCCCGTGACGCTGGCCGGGCCAGAAGGCGTCCCGTATTCGGCTGCCTGGGACACTGTGCCGCCGCGCAAATTCCCGCCCGATAGTGTCCGCCGCAACGGGGGGCAGATACCACGCACACAGTTCGATAAGCTGGTCGCCTCTTGCCGGGGCAATACCCCGGCCGACCCGGACTAAAGGGCGGCTGTCAATGCGGAGGCATTCTCCTGTCCAACAGTGAAAATGACCCACTACCCTCGTCCGCGTGCAGATTGATTTGCCCGCGCTTTTACCCCATAATCGGCGCGGACGCGTGCAAACAAACAAGGGCGGGCCGCACAGGCTAGTGAGGGCGCGCGGGGCACGCGAGAGGCCGTCGGGCGAGTAGACGTACTCCAGGTCATCGCGGCCGCCTGCGCCCGCGGGGCCGGACGCCGTCACCGCCCGGCGCGTCGGTCAGGAGTTTCGGATTTTTGATTTGCGATTGCTGATTCGGCGAGGACGCGCCTGCGACATGTTGTCTCAAATCGAAAATCAAGAATCCGAAAGCGGGAACGTCGAGGGATGCTTCTCCAGCCGTACAGACACTTCCTGGAAAGGCTGCGCGAGCCGCGGAACGTCGTGGACATCGTGCTGGTCTTCCTGCTCGTGTACGCGCTGCTGAGGCTCATCCGGGGCACCCGCGCCGCGCCGATGGCCGCCGGCATCGCCGCGCTCGCGCTCGTCTACTGGGTGGCGGCCCGCTACGACCTGGCGACGCTGGAAGCCATCCTCGGGCTCGCGCCCTTCTACATCGGCGTCGCCATCATCGTCCTCTTCCAGAACGAGATTCGGCAGGCGCTCATCTCCTTCGGCAACCGCTTCCGGATGCCTTTCTTCGCCGGCCGCCGGCGGCAGTTCGGCGAGGGCGTCTACGACGAGATCGTGCTGGCGGCGACGACGCTCGCCTCGACCAAGACGGGCGCGCTCATCGTCGTCGAGCGCGGCGTCAACCTCCGCAACGTCATCGAGGGCGGGGTCAAGCTCGACGCGGAGCTGTCCTACGACCTGCTCGTCACCATCTTCAACCCGGCGACGCCCCTGCACGACGGCGCGGTCGTCATCCGCAGCCACCGCGCGGCGGCCGCCGCCTGCTTCCTGCCTTTGACCCTGAACCCGCTGCTCTCGAAAGACCTCGGCACGCGCCACCGCGCGGCCATCGGCATCACGGAGGACACGGACGCCGTCGCGGTCGTCGTCTCCGAGGAGACCGGCCTCGTCTCCTTCGTGCAGGGCGGGCAGATCCGGCGCGGCCTCGACGGCACGCGCCTGCGCGCCGCCATCCTCGACGCGATGGAGCCCGGCTCGCGCGAGGCCGAGGCGGAGGGCGAGAGGCAGGCCGAGACGGAACCGACGGAGGTTAGAGGTTAGAGGCTGGTCGCCGGAGGCCAGTGGCTAGTTAAGGC
>JALZHT010000438.1 GCA_030860645.1 Acidobacteriota bacterium | reverse complement strand
GCGCAGGTTCGACCGACCCCGACCCCGACGCCGACGCCGCAGCCCGCCGGCGACCCGCAGCCCGCGGCGCAGACGAGCGCGGAGCCGCCCACGCAGGGGCAGCAGTACGGCACGCCCGGCTTCGTCGGCGAGCCGATCAGCCTCAACGTCGTCAACGCCGACATCCGCGACATCCTCAACTACATCACCGAGCAGTACGGCGTGAACTTCGTCGTTGACGCCTCGGTGCGCAAAGTCCCCGTCACCATCAACGTGACGGACGTGCCGTGGAACTTCGCGCTCGACTCGCTCCTGAAGGCCAACCGCCTCGGCGTCGAGGCCAACGGCAACATCCTCCGCATCGCCACGCTCAACATCCTCAAGGACGAGGCGCGGATTCGGGCCGAGGAGGAGGGCGCGCGGGCGCTGCTCCGTGAGGCGCAGCTCACGAACGCCCCGCTCGTCACCGAGTTCATCCGGCTCAACTACGCCCGCGCCTCGGGGACGCTCGCCGGCGCGCACGGCTCGGCCGGCGGCTTCTCGGGCGGCTCGACCAACCTCAGCTACTCGGGCGGCTTCGGCGGCGACGCCTCCGGCACGTCCTCCGACAAGGGCATCCTCCCGATCATCTCGAAGCGGCTCTCGCGGCGCGGCTCGGTCGAGGTCGACGGCCGCAGCAACACGATCATCGTCACCGACGTGAAGGAGAACGTCGACGCCGTCCGGCGGCTCGTCCAACTGCTCGACCAGCCCGAGCCGCAGGTCGAGATCGAGACCCGCATCGTCATCGCCACCCGCAACTTCTCGCGCGACCTCGGCGTGCAGCTCGCGGCCGCCGCCGAGAACCTGAGCCGCGGCGGCCTCGGCACCTTCTCCACGCTGCCGACGGTCACGCCGGGGACGAGTGGCACCAACCCGTTCGGCGTCCCCGGCGGCCTCGGCAACACCCTCCAGCCGGCCCCGGCGCTCCGCGCCCAGAACGCCAGCACCGTCATCGGGCTGACGACCGGCATCTTCGGCACCGCGCAGATCAGCGCCATGATCACGGCCGCCGAGCAGAAGGGCCAGGCCAAGATCGTCGCCACGCCGCGCGTCTCGGCGCTGAACAACCGCACGGCGCAGATCGAGGCCGGCTCGCAGATCCCGGTCGTCACGCCGCAGACCGGCACGGGCGGCGCGTCGGTCTTCACGACGACCTTCGTCGCCGTGCCCCTGCGCCTCTCGATCACGCCGCAGATCACGGACGCCGGGACGGTCGTCCTGCGCGTCGTGATGGAGAACAACAGCATCCGCCTCGACCTCGCGAACTCGCTCGGCACGCCGGGCATCGACACGCAGCGCATGCACACCGAGGTGCTCGTGCCCGACGGCGGCACGACGGTCGTGGGCGGCGTCCTGAACGACCGCGAGAGCGAGACGCAGAACCGCACGCCGGGGCTGGGGACCATCCCCGTGCTCGGCAACCTCTTCAAGCGCCGGACCACCTCGCGCAACACGGACGAAATCCTCTTCTTCATCACGCCGCGCGTCTACCGGCCCGACTTCCAGGGCAACCGCGTCGAGAACGCGCCGACCACGGGCACGCGCTCGGTGCAGTTGCCGCAGCCCGTCCCGCTCGGCAACCCCGGCACCAACACGCCGACGCCGCCCGCCGTGACCCAGCCCGGCACGCAGCCGTCGAACTCGCCCGCGATCTTCCCGGGCGCGCTCCCGCAGAGTACGCCCGAGGTCACGCCGGCCCCGGCCGCCCCGACGACGACCACCACCACCACCCCGTGAAGGAGGACTGAAGGGATGTTCAAGGAAGCTCTGGCGGAGATCGTCGAGCACACCGAGGGCGCGACCGGCGCGCTCATCATGGGGATGGACGGCATCGCCGTCGAGCGCGTCTTCCTCCCCGAGGGCAGCGACGCCAACATGGACGTGGCCGCGGCCGAAGTCACCTCGCTCGTGCGCGCGGCGCTGCGGGCCGGCGGCAACACCGGCCTCGGCGGCCTGCGCGAGATGGTCGTCAACTTCGAGAGCGTCCACATCCTCGCGCGGATGTTCACGTCCGAATACTTCGCCGTCCTGACGCTCAAGCCCGACGGCAACCTCGGCCGCGCCCGCTTCGAGCTGCGCAAGGCCGAACTGAAGCTCGCGCGCGAATTCGCCCTCTGACCTTTGCTGTCCGGTAGCCCACTCGCTCTTCCATGAAACGGGCTTTGACGAGGCCGCCCCACAAAGGCGGCCTCATTTGTTTGAAGTGCGGAAGGCAGAGTGCAGGGTGCAGAATTAAGAGAACTCCTGCTTAATTCTGCACCCTGCACTCTGCCTTCCGCACTTTCTTTTCACCCCGTCCCCGGCGGCAGCCTCACGCTGTTCATGCCGCGGAGGATGACGCGCTGGCGGCGCTGGACGCGGCGGAGGTTGGGTTTGGGGTTCTGGGCGGTGGGCTGCGGGTTGAAGACGGTGCGGGGGTTGGGGATCATCGCGGCGAGGAAGGCGGCCTCGCGCGGCGTGAGGTCGGCGGCCGGCTTGTTGAAGTAGGTGCGCGCGGCGGCCTCGGCCCCGTAGACGCCGTCGCCCCACTCGATGACGTTGAGGTAGATTTCGAGGATGCGCCGCTTCGGGAGCGTGCGTTCGAGGAAGTAGGTGAGGACGGCCTCGCGCGCCTTGCGGGCGAAGGAGCGCTCCTCGGAGAGGTAGAGGTTCTTGGCGAGCTGCTGCGTGACGGTCGAGGCCCCGCGCCGGAAGTTGGGGAGCGGCGGGATCCAGCTCTCCTCCGGGTTCTCGCCCTCCTCCCGCGCCTCCTTCTCGGCCTCGCGCCGCGCCTCCTCCCAAGCCCTCTGGATGGCCGCGTAGTCGAAGCCGTCGTGCGTGGCGAAGTTCGAGTCCTCGCCGGCGAGCACGGCCCTCTGGAGGTGCGGCGAGATCCTCTCCAGCGGCACCCACTGCTGGACGCGGCGCGGCTCGCGCCCCTCGCGCCGCGCCTCCCGCAGCCGCGCCTCGATCATGCTCGTCGTCTCCGGGTTCCTCGTCTTCAGCGCGGCCACGCGCGGGAACGTCACCACCTCGTAGACGAGCCACCCGACGAAGAGCGCGAAGAGGATGAGCGCGGCTTTCTTGGCGAATCTCCACATGGTGAAACGGATGTTAGATGCCGGATGTCAGATGTCCGCAAGGGCCTCCGTCCTCCACTGACCTCTGACACCCGGCATCTAACATCTCTGATTATACTGTATGCGATGCCCCTCGCCCTCGCCCCTCAAAGACGTGTTTGGCGGCGCGGATGGTGTTGCAGTGAATCTCGACGGTGTCGTTGATGTCGGCGGCGTAGCCCCCGGACATGACGGTGGCGACCGGGACGCGCCGGTCGCGGCACGCGCGCAGCACCAGCTCGTCGCGGGCGCGCAGGCCCGGCATCGTGAGGGCGAGACGGCCGAGCTTGTCGCCCGCGTAAGGGTCTGCGCCGCCGAGGTAGAAGACGACTTCGGGCGCGTGCTCGAAGACGCGGGGCAGGTGGCGCGCGAGGGTTTCGAGGTACTCGCCGTCCCCCGTCCCGTCGGCCAGCCCCACGTCGAGCGACGAGCGCGTCTTGAAGAGCGGGTAGTTCTTCGCCCCGTGCATCGAGAAGGTGAAGACTTCGGCGTCGCCCTCGAAGATGGCGGCCGTCCCGTTGCCCTGGTGCACGTCGAGGTCTACGACCGCGGCGCGGCGGGCGAGTCGGTCGCGGCGGAGCACGCGGACGGCGACGGCCACGTCGTTCAGCACGCAGAAGCCCTCGCCGTGGTCGGGGAAGGCGTGGTGCGTCCCGCCCGCGAGGTTCGAGCCGGCGCCCTCGCGCAAAGCCGCGTGCGCGGCCGCAATCGTCCCGCCCGTGGCGAGGAACGAGCGGCGCACCAGCGCCTTCGACCACGGCAGCCCCAGCCTCCTC
>JALZHT010000437.1 GCA_030860645.1 Acidobacteriota bacterium | reverse complement strand
GGCCACGTCAGAGACCTCGACGAGGTTCACCGACATAACCTCCGCCTGCTGCGCGCGGCCGGCGTCACGCTCGCCGTCGGCACCGACGACAACAACCGCACGGCCGTCGAGGAGGCTCTGAACCTCGACCGCCTCGGCGTCTTCGACCGCCTGGCGCTGCTCAGGCTGTGGGTCGAGGACACTCCCAAGACGATCTTCCCGGCGCGCAAGATCGGCAAGCTGCGCGACGGCTACGAGGCCAGTTTCGTCGCGCTCGACGGGAGCCCCCTGGAAGACTTCGCCGCCGTCCGGCGCGTCCGCGTACGCTTCAAGCAGGGGCACCTCATCCGCGTGACGAACCCCGGCACGGGGCTACCCTAGCACAGGTATGTTGCGCGCCGGGGACGCCTGACAGAGCGGCGGGAATTCTACACGGGGTAGCTAGGGGTCTACTCTACGCTCGCTTCTGCGCAGGTCGACTCTTCACCTCCCTCGCAGGCGCGAACTCTTTCCAGCCGACGAGTAGCCCGTCCGGCGTCGGCCTCACGCCCGGGGCTTCTCAGTCTTAGAGCAGGCGGCCGCCTTCCCGGCGGACCAGGTCAGACGGTCATGCCGCCACCCTTAGCGGCGGCCGGTTAAGCTCTCCCGACTCGCGGGGGCTCAGCCGAGCGCTGACGTGACACGCCGGTCAGCGAGCGCCGCCGACGTTTTTAGGCGTTCATCGCCTGAGGAAATTCGCAAGCGCGGAAAGCCACGTCCGGGCACGGTAGCATTAAGACCCTGTCGCGAATCTGCGGCGCTCCCGGGAAGGGAAAGGGCGTGCCAGCCTCGGGGGCGGCACGCCCTTTCTGGTTCGGTCACTGTCCTCACCCCAGCAACCGATGGGTAGCAGGGTTCACCGGCTACCCGGTTGCGGAGCATGCTAAAGCAGGGCCGGGAGCGGCGCAAGCCCTCGTCTCATGCGGGCATGGTGCAATCACATCAAAACCTCCAACGCCGTTACCGGCTCCGGATTAACCTTGACAATTACGCCGCGCCGGCTTATACCTGCTCCCGTCGAGTCCACTCACGTTAGCAAGTCCCTTGCTAACCTCACTCCACTAACTTTTTGCGGAAGAAGAACGGTCGTCCAGACACACGGGCCGCGCCCCCCGGCCGAACCCTCTCGCTCCCCCGAGCAGTTCCGCGCGCACCCGCTCTACCTCAACCTCACGCGCTGCCGCCCCGGCGCGCGTCTAACCCCTCAAGGAGACTCCTCATGCCGAATACCAGACGCTTCCCCCGCGCGACGAAGGCCCTCGCCGTCGCCGTCACTTTCATGTTGGCCCTCGGCGGTCTCATCCCGCCGGGCGCGTCATCCGCCGCGCCCCAGCCCAAGGTCAGTTGGTCGGAGAAGCACGTCAGCGTCGAAGTCTCGCCCGGCGGCGGTATGACGAAGCAGGTGACGTTCAAGAGCGACCAGAACTTGAGCAACGTCACCGTCGAGGCCGTGCCGGAGCTGGCCGGCCTCGTCAGCGTCCAGCCCAACACCATCAACAGCGTCTTCGCCGACCAGTCGCAGACCGTCACGCTCTTCTTCTCGGCCCCGGCCGACACGCCCCTCGGCGTGCGCGAGGGGACGATCCACGTGCGGAGCGGGAGCCAGACGATCCCTCAGCCGCTCAAGGTCAGCGTTAACGTCAAAGAGGGCGTCGTCATCGAGAACCTGCCCGACCCGGACGACGTGGGGTCGCCCGCGGAAGTCACGCTTTCGGGCGTCTCCACGACGACCTTCAACCCGCGGCCCAGAACCATCAGCTTTAACGTCGCCGGGGCGTCACTCAACGCTGCCGCCCCCTTACAGGTCTTCGTCAACGGGTTCCAGGCCCCGGCGGCCGCGCTCCAGGTCACGTCGAACTCCGTGACGTTCTCGGTCACGCTCGCCGACGGGCGCAACGACCTGACGCTCTTCGCCAGCGACACCGAGGGCCGCATGGTGCACAACGCCTCGACGGTCTGGGCGGGCGGCAACTTCCTCAACGTGTCCGTCCTCGACGAGGCGGGGCAGCCCGCGACGGGCGCGCTCGTCACCCTCCGGCTCGGCGACGACAAGGAGGTGAAGGCGACGGGCACGAGCCAGAACGGCGGCGTCGCCTTCGCGAACGTCCCCGCCCGCACCGTCATCGTCGAGGCCTCGGCGAGCGGCAACCGCATCGCGTCGGCCTCGGCCTTCGGCGCCGAGGGGTTCGTCCAGCTCCGGCTCAAGGGCTTCAACGCGCTGAGCGCTATTGACAACAACGACTTCAGCCAGGGCACCGCCGGCTGGGAGATCGGCTCCGCGCCGGTGCAGATCGTCCCGCACGAGGAGGGCGTCTTCGTCCCGATTGGGAGCGCCTCCGCGGCGCAGCCTTCCGCCGAAACTCAGGCGTCGTTCGCGGCGCAGTCGGAGGAGGACTCTTCGGCGGCGGTGGCGGCCGACTCCGACCCCGCGGCCTTGCGGGCCGAACGGCACGCCCGGCTCCAGGCGGGCGACGCCTCCGCCCCGGCTCAGACTGAGGGCGAGGGCGGGACCGAAGGCGCCTCCTTCTCCGCGCTCTCGGCGGAGGAGGGCGACAACGACCTCGTGCTGAACACGGCGGGCGAGGGGCCGCAGACCATCTCGCGCACCTTCCAGGCCGAGCCCGGCACGCAGGAGGTCAAAGTCCGCTACAAGTTCGTCACCACCGAGGTGCCCGGCGGCTACTTCGGCACGCAGTTCAACGACTCCTTCAGCATCTCGGTGCGCACGCAGGCCGAGGGCGGCGCGGCCACCGAGAGCCAGACGATGAACGGCCTCGGCCTCGCGGCCTTCGACGCGGGCGGCGCCACCGACTGGCGCGAGTTCACGCTGCCCGTCAACGAGAACGGCGACGTCGTGCAGGTGGACGTCTCGGTCGCCAACGTCGCCGACGGCCTGCTGGACTCGCAGCTCGTCCTCGACTTCGTCGCCAAGACGAAGGTCTCTCTGGGCGGGCTGACCGCCGTCATCAAGGACGGCACTGAGAGCGTCGAGGTGAAGATGTCAGGCACGGCGGCGCCCGTCACCCTGACCCTCGTGACGGCCGCCGGGACGACCGGCGCGGCGCAGTTCACCTCGACGGGCTCGGCCACGATGACCGTCTCGCAGACGACCAACGTCGAGATCAAGGGCGTCACCGAGAGCAGCAAGCACAACAACATCCGCCTCGTGGCGAAGGACGCCGGCGGCGAGGAACTCGACCACGAGGACTTCTGCGTCCTCTGGGTCACGATGTCGATCAGCTTCTCCGGCAGCGTCTCGTCGGACAACTCGAAGAAGAACAACATCCAGGCGGCGATGGGGACGACGAACCTCGGCCAGTTCTTCAGCACGGGCACGACCTCCTCGCACCACTGGCGGCAGGCCCTCGAAATCAAGGGCACGGTCGCGCCCTCGGACTTCGAGGAGAAGATCAAGATCGTGCGCTGGCGTATCGAATCGAAGTACTACGACGGCAGCACGCTCGACACGACCGCCGGCGGCGGGGCCAAGGACGACACCTCGCCCGACTCGCTGCGCGACGACGAGCCGGCGCCGAACGGGCGGGTCTACGACTTCGACGCGCCCGGCGTCCAGTTCGTGGTCGGCAAGCCGGTCGGCTCCGTCTACCGCCAGCGGGCCAACTTCCGCCAGTGGGCCGAGTACAAGGGGAAGAAGGCTTCGGCCGAGATCACGTGGTTCACCCGCATGTCTATCGAGAAGACTGCGGGGCAGGACGTGTTGAAGAACGACGTGCCCAACGACAACGTCCACGGGCTGGGCTCGACGCCCACGACCTGGAACTTGCAGCCGTAAGGGCGGCGCGCCGAGCAGGCCCCTCGCGGCATCCAAGACCGGGGGGCTTTGATTCCGCCCGGAGGGCGGGACGCCCGAAGTTTCAACG
>JALZHT010000436.1 GCA_030860645.1 Acidobacteriota bacterium | reverse complement strand
GCATCACTGCCGCCCGTCTTCCCGCCTGTCGGATGGAGCCGAGGAGGATCGAACTCCTGACCTCTTGAATGCCATTCAAGCGCTCTCCCAGCTGAGCTACGGCCCCGCGCCGAACGGCCTATAAAATAACAACCGCGCCCGCAAAATGCAAACATCGAAAGTTGCGAGTGAAAGCCATTTTCGATTTGCGATTTTTGATTTGCGATTGGAGGGGAGCGCCGGCCCACGCTTCCAATCCAAAATCAAAAATCGCAAATCGAAACTTATTTTTACCGGCCTTTGAACTCGGGCTGGCGCTTCTCCAGGAAGGCTTTGACGCCCTCGTCCTTGTCCTCGCTGGAGAAGCAGATGGCGAAGAGGTCTACCTCGCGGCGCAGGCCCTCGTCGAGGTTGGCGCGGGCGGCCGTCTTGACGGCCTCCTTCGCCATCCGGAGCGCGACGGGGCTTTTCTCGGCGATGCGGTTCGCCAGCTCCATCGTCTTCGCTTCGAGGTCGGCGGCCGGGACGACGAGGTTGACGAGGCCGAGCTGGAAGGCGGTCTGCGCGTCGACGCGGTCGCCCGTGAGGATCAGCTCCATCGCCTTCGTCTCGCCGACGAGGCGGGTGAGGCGCTGCGTGCCGCCGCCGCCCGGGATGATGCCGAGGTTGATCTCGGGCTGGCCGAAGCTGGCCGTCTCGCTCGCCACGCGCAGGTCGCAGGCCATCGCCAACTCGCAGCCGCCGCCGAAGCAGTAGCCGTTGACCATCGCGATGATCGGCTTGGGGAACGAGTCGACGGCGGTGAAGAGCGAGCGGCCGAGCATCACCTCGCGCTGCGAGACGGCGGTGCGGCCGGCGAACTCCGAGATGTCCGCGCCCGCGATGAACGACTTCGGCCCCGCCCCCGTGATGACGACGACGCGCACCTCCGCGTCGTCGCGCAGCTCGTCGAGCGCGGCCGCGCCCTCGGCCCGCGTCTGGATGTTGAGCGCGTTCATCTTGTCGGGCCGGTTGACCGTGATGACGGCGACGCGCCCGCGCCGCTCCAGCAGTAAAGTCTCGTATGAAGCCATGACCGCCTCCAAAAAAAGTTTCGAGTCGCGGGTTTCGAGTTTCGAGTTAAAGGCCAAATGCTTTCTAACTCGAAACCCGCGACTCGAAACTCGAAACCCGCAGTTTACTGCGGCTCGCCCTCGGGCGTGGAAGTCTGCTGCTCGTCGGCGACCCAGGAGACGAAGAGGCGGAGCCAGTTGTCGGTCGGCTCCATGATCTGGACGCCGACGCGGGCCGTGCCGTAGATGGCCGGGGCGATGCGGACGACGCGGGCCGTGGCCTCGATGGGCGAGCCGTCGGGGCGGTGGGCGCGCAGGTACAACTGGTCGCCGCGGGCCACGCGCTGGTTGAGGTGGAAGAGCGCGCCCAGCGTCGAGATGTCGTCCGTCTCGGTCGGCTCGCTCCACGCCGCGCCGTCCTCCGCGCGCCCCGACACGATGATCGGCAGCCGCAGCGCCATCCGCAGCGCGAATCGTCTCTCTTCGTTCGTCGGCCGGCTCATAAAAGAAGTGGTCAGGAGTCAGGAGCCAGTAGTTCAGTAGAAAGACATTCGGTATCGAATCGTCAGCCTGTCAGCGTCGGTGCTCGCGGTGCGGAGCCTCCTGGCTACTGTCTACTGGCTACTCCCATTTGTAGAAGCCTTCGCCGGTCTTCTTGCCGAGCTTGCCGTCCGCGACCATGCGCCGCAGGATGTCGGGCGGGCGGAAGCGTTCGGCGCCGAGCCGGTCGAACAGGTACTCGGCGATGTGGAGGCGTACGTCGAGGCCGACGAGATCGGTCAGGCGGAGCGGCCCCATCGGGTGATTGTAGCCCAACTCCATCGCCGTATCTATATCTTTCGCGTCGGCCACGCCCTCCTCGACCATCCGCATCGCCTCCAGCCCCAGCGCGACGCCCAAACGCGACGAGGCGAAGCCCGGCACGTCGCGCACCGTGATCGGCTCCTTCCGCATCCGGACGGCGACCGCGCGCACCGCCTCGACCGCCTCGCGCGAGGTCTCGCGGCCGACGACGATCTCGACCAGTCGCATGATGTGGACGGGGTTGAAGAAGTGCATCCCGACGACCCGCTCGGGGCGGGCCGCGCCCTCGGCCACCTCCGTGATCGAGAGCGAGGAGGTGTTGGTGGCGAAGACGAAGGGCTTCCGGGCCACGGATTCGACCTCGCGCAGCGTCGCGCGCTTGAGTTCGAGGCGCTCGGGGACGGCCTCGACGAAGAGGTCGGCGTCGGCCGTCTCCGAAAGAGAAGTCGTGCCGCGGATGTTGGCGAGCGCGCGCTCCCGCTCCTCCTCCGTGACCTTGCCGCGCGCCACGCCCTTCGAGAGGTTCGACTCGACGGCGCGCAGCCCCTTCGCCGTCAGCTCGTCCGAGAGGTCGCGCAGCACGACGCGATAGCCGGCCTGCGCGGCCGCCTGCGCGATGCCGTGGCCCATCGTCCCCGCGCCGAGCACGGCGACGGTCTCGACGCGGAAGCCTCCGCCCTCTCGTCTCTCGCTGCTGTCCGGCGGCGTGCTCAAAGGGTTTCAGGGGCGGCGCGCTCGCGGGTAGGACAGGCGCGCCGTGCGCTCGTGTGCGTCAAATTCGACTCCGTTTGCGGGAAAAGTTATACTACACGCGCCGAGAAAAAGGCTACTGTGAGACAGGCCCGCGCCCTCGGTCTGTAAGCGCACTTACAGACGCATCCCCCGGAGGAGAAGTAAAACCAACGGCATGGCTACAGAGACTCTGCACCGCGAAGTCGTCATCATCGGCTCGGGGCCGGCCGGCCTGACCGCGGCCATCTACGCCGCCCGCGCCGACCTCAAGCCCCTCGTCATCCACGGCCCGCAGCCCGGCGGCCAGCTCACCATCACGACCGAGGTCGAGAACTACCCCGGCTTCGCCAAAGGCATTCAAGGGCCGGAGCTGATGCAGCAGTTCGAGGAGCAGGCCCGGCGCTTCGGCACCGATTTCCTCGTCACCTTCGTCAACAAGGTGGACTTAAGCTCCCGCCCCTTCAAACTCTGGACGGACGAGGGGCACGAAATCCGCGCCGAGACGCTGATCATCGCCTCGGGCGCGTCGGCCAAGTGGCTCGGCATCCCGGGCGAGGCCCCCGCGCCGCACGGGCTGGGGGGCCTGGGCGTGTCGGCCTGCGCGACGTGCGACGGCTTCTTCTTCAAGGGCAAGCCCATCGCCGTCATCGGCGGCGGCGACACGGCGATGGAGGAGGCGACCTTCCTGACGCGCTACGGCACGCGCGTCACGGTGATCCACCGGCGCGACCAGTTGCGCGCGTCGAAGATCATGCAGGACAAGGCGTTCAATAACCCGAAGATTGATTTCATCTGGAACGCCGAGGTGACGGAAATCCTCGGCACACCGGAGACGGGCGTGACGGGCGTGCGGCTGAGGGACACGCGGACGGGCGAGGAGTCGGAGTTCGCGTGCGAGGGCGTCTTCGTCGCCATCGGCCACAAGCCGAACACGGACGTCTTCCGCGGCTGGCTCGACATGGACGAGGTCGGCTACATCAAGACGGCCGGGCGCTCGATGGCGACGAACATCCCCGGCGTCTTCGCCTGCGGCGACGCGCAGGACTCCTTCTACCGCCAGGCCGTCACCGCCGCCGGCACCGGCTGCATGGCCGCCATCGACGCCGAGCGCTACCTGGACTCGTTGCCCGTCCCGACGCCGACCGGCGAAGAGATCACCATCGAGGGCGAGATCGTCTCGGCCGACCACGAGCAAATCACCATGCCCGACGGCGAGGTCGTCTCGAACCGCCCCCCGGCCGAATCCGAAGAGGCCGCGGTCGGCGGCGACTGAACGACACCGCCCCACAAGCCAAGACACACACGCCGGGCGCTCGCGCGAATAGACGCGAGCGC
>JALZHT010000435.1 GCA_030860645.1 Acidobacteriota bacterium | reverse complement strand
GGTCAGGTAGACGCGCGCGCCGCCCGGCTCGGCCAGCGCCGCCGCGGCCCGCTCCGCGGTCGCCCCCCGCAAGTCCACGACGCGTTCGCGGACGGCAGGCGTCACGTGTTCAATCGGCAGCTCGTAGCCGGGCCGCGTCACGACGAGGTGGTCGGCCAGCGAGAGCACCCGCTCCCACTCGCGCCACGTCGTGATCTCCTCCCAAGAGTCCGCGCCCATCACGAAGAAGAGCCGCGCCGCGCCGCCCCACTCCCCGCGGAACCGCGACAGGGTTTCGACCGTGTACGGCCGCTGCGGCGCGTCCAGCTCGACGGTCGAGACCCTGAAACGCCCCTCGCCCTGCGTGGCGAGCGCGAGCATCGCGTGGCGGTGCAGGGCCGGGCTGACCGCGCGGCCGCGCTTGTGCGGCGCGACGTAAGCCGGGATGAAAAGAACCTCGTCGAGCGCGAACAGCCCGAGCAGGTTGCGCGCGACCGCGGTGTGCCCGGCGTGCACCGGGTCGAACGTCCCGCCGTAGAGGGCGATGCGCTTGCCCGTCTTCATCCTCTCCAGAGCCACGCGGCCGCCCCTCCGCGCGCGATTGTTCAGGCCGTCCCCGCCTCGCGCGACTGCGGATTATCCGCCCCGTCGCCGATCTCTTCAAGCCGGCGCGAGACGGCGAGGACTAATTCGCGCACGCCGCGGTTGGCGGCCGCGGAGATTTCGAAAAACTCCCGCCCGTCGGCCCGCGCGCGTTCGCGCAGGCGTTCGAGCCGTTCAGGCTCGTCGAGCGCGTCGAGCTTGGTCGCCACGACGAACTGCGGGCGCTCGGCCAGCCGCCGGTCGTAAGCGGCCAGCTCGCGGTTGATGACCTCGTAGTCGCCCACGGGGTCGCGCCCCGAGAAGGAGGACACGTCCACCAGGTGGAGCAGCAGGCGCGTCCGCTCGACGTGGCGCAGGAAGCGGTCGCCGAGGCCCGCGCCCTCGTGCGCGCCCTCGATGAGGCCGGGGATGTCGGCGACGACGAACGTGCGGTAGTCGCCGAGGTCAACGACGCCGAGGTGCGGCTCAAGGGTGGTGAACGGGTAGTCGGCGACCTTCGGCCGGGCGGCGGAGATCGTCGAGATGAGAGTCGACTTGCCCGCGTTCGGGAAGCCGACGAGCGCCACGTCGGCCAAAAGCTTCAGCTCCAGTTGCAGCTCGCGCTCCTCGCCCGCGCCGCCCTCCTGGTGGTAGCGCGGCGCGCGGTTGGTCGAGGAGGCGAAGTGCGCGTTGCCGAAGCCGCCGCGCCCGCCCTTCGCCGCCAGCCAGCGCTGCCCGTCCTCCGACAGATCAACGAAGAGGTCGCCCGTCTCCACGTCGTAGACCTGCGTGCCGACGGGGACGCGCACGGTCACGTCCTCGCCCTCGTGCCCCGTGCGGTTCGAGCCTTCGCCGTGGCGGCCGCGCCCGGCCGTGTGCTCCGGGTTGTAGCGCAGGTGCAAGAGCGTGTTCAGGGACGAGTCGGCCACGAGCCACACGTCGCCGCCGCGCCCGCCGTCGCCGCCCGAGGGGCCGCCGCGCGGCACGAACTTCTCGCGGCGGAAGGCCGTCACGCCGTTGCCGCCGTTGCCGGCGCGAACCCGAATCCTGGTGCGGTCAATAAACAAATTTTTGATTTTCGATTTTTGATTCGCGATTGAAAGGCCGCGCCGGCCTCTCCAAATCGAAAATCAAAAATTGCAAATCTAAAATCGAAGCGACGCCCGTCGCCGGAGTGTGGCACTCGGCGCGGGCGTCGCGTCAGGAGCAGCGTGCTCGTCCAACGGACTAAGCGGCGGCCGGCGCCTCCCGCTCGGGCGCGGCGGCCTCGGCCGGGTAGACGCTGATGAACTTGCCGTGGCGGCCCTTGTCCTCGAACTTCACGAAGCCGTCAATGAGGGCGAAGAGCGTGTCGTCCTTGCCGCGGCCGACGTTCTTGCCCGGCTTCCACTTCGTCCCGCGCTGGCGCGCCAGGATGTTGCCGCCCAGCACCGCCTCGCCGCCGAACTTCTTCAGCCCCAGCCGCTGCGAATGCGAGTCGCGCCCGTTGCGCGAAGAGCCGACGCCTTTTTTATGTGCCATTGTCTTAACTCCCGAAAGAGATTTTTGATTTTAGATTTTGGATTGGAAGGCCGGAGCGCGCCCTGTTCTTCCAATCGCAAATCAAAAATCTAAAATCTCTTACCCGATTGAGTCGATCCTGACCGTCGTGTAGTTCTGCCGGTGGCCCTGCGTGCGCTGGTACTGCTTGCGGCGCTTCTTCTTGAAGACGATGATCTTGTCGCCGCGGCCGTGGTCTACGACGGTGCCCGTGACGCGCGCGCCCTCGACCACGGGGCTGCCGACGCGGACGCCGCCTTCGCCCCCGCCGACCACGAGCGCTTCGAGTTCGACCGTCTCGCCCGCCTGCTTATCCAGCGAGGGCACCTGGACGGTGCCGCCCTCTTCGACGCGGAACTGCTTGCCGCCCGACCTGATGATTGCGTATGCCATTTTCCCTCTCCCCCTCACACAGGCGAGGCCCGCCTGCCTCAGCAAAGTCGTTTATTATAAAGGCGATAGCCCGCCCCGTCAAACGGCGCGGCGCGCGGCCGCCTCGGGGGCCGCCGCCTGCCCTTTGCGCCGCTCGAAGAACTGCTCCATGAACTTCGTCGAGTACTCGCCGGCGCGGAAGTGCGCGTCCTCCATGATCTCGCGGTGCAGCGGGATGGTCGTCTTGATGCCCTCGACGACCATCACTTCGAGCGCCCGCCGCATGCGCGCAATCGCCACCTCGCGCGTGCGCGCGTGGACGATCAGCTTGGCGATGAGCGAGTCGTAGAAGGGCGGCACCGCGTAGCCGGCGTAGGCCGCCGTGTCGAGCCGCACGCCGGGGCCGCCCGGCGCGTTGTAGCCGGTGATGAGGCCGGGCGAGGGCGCGAAGGTGCGCGGGTCTTCGGCGTTGATGCGGCACTCGATGGCGTGGCCGTTGAAGACCACGTCCTTCTGCTCGTACCAGAGCGGCGCGCCCTCGGCGACGAGAATCTGGTTGCGCACGATGTCGGCCAGCGTGATCATCTCGGTCACGGGGTGCTCGACCTGGATGCGCGTGTTCATCTCCATGAAGTAGAAGTGGCCGCGCTCGTCGAGGAGGAATTCGATGGTGCCCGCGCTCGAATAGCCGACCCGCTTGCACGCCTCGACGGCGGCCGCGCCCATCCGCTCGCGCAGCTCCGGCGTGAGCGCCGGGCTGGGGGCCTCCTCCAGAAGTTTCTGGTGGCGGCGCTGGATCGAGCAGTCGCGCTCGCCGAGGTGGATGCAGTGTCCGTGCTCGTCGGCGAGCACCTGGATTTCGATGTGGCGCGGGTTCTCGATGAAGCGCTCGATGTAGATGTCGCCGTTCTTGAAGGCGGCCGCCGCCTCGGTCGAGGCCGTCTGCATCGCCGTGGAGAGTTCGCCCTCCGAGCGGACGATCCGCATGCCGCGCCCGCCGCCGCCGGCCGACGCCTTGATGATGACGGGGTAGCCGATCTCGCGCGCGATGGCGCGGGCCTCCTCCTCGGTCTTCAGCGGCTCGGAGCTGCCCGGCAGGATGGGCAGCCCCGCCTCCTTCATCGCGCGCCGGGCCTCGACCTTGTCGCCCATCAGGCGGATCACGTCGGGGCGCGGGCCGATGAACTTGATGTTGCAGGCCTCGCAGATTTCGGCGAAGTAAGCCGACTCGGCGAGGAAGCCGTAGCCAGGGTGGATGGCGTCGACGTTGGTGATCTCGGCGGCGGCGATGACCGAGGTGATGTTGAGGTAGCTCTGCGCCGCGGTCGGCGCGCCGATGCAGACCGACTCGTCGGCGAAGCGGACGTGGAGCGAGTCGCGGTCGGCCGTCGAGTGGACGGCGACCGTCGAGATGCCCATCTCCTTACACGTCCAGAT
>JALZHT010000434.1 GCA_030860645.1 Acidobacteriota bacterium | reverse complement strand
TCGGCCGTCAGGTAGGTCGGGTCGTGGACGTACTGCTCGCCCGACAGGTAAGCCTTGCGCGGGTCGTAGGGCATGATGAGCACGTCCTCCTGCCCGATGCAGTAGCAGCGGACGAACTGATCCCAGTCGATCATCTCCTGCAAGGTCATGCAGAGCGTGCCGGTCGTGTCGTAGACCTCCCACAACTCTTCGAGGCTGTTGACGCGTGAGACGTTCTTCCAGCCGCCGCCGTCGAACGGCTTGAGGATGGCGGGGAAGCCGACGTGGTCGGCGATGCCCTGCCAGTCGAGCGGGAATTCGAGGTTGCGCAAAGATTCGCCGGTGATGCCCTTGATGTAGTCCTTCTGCGGCAGCAGGACGGTCTTCGGGATGGCGACGCCGAGCTTGGTGGCGAGCGAGAAGTTGAAGAACTTGTCGTCGGCCGACCACCAGAACGGGTTGTTGATGACGGCGGCGCCTTCCAGCGCGGCGCGCTTGAGGAAGGCGCGGTAGAAGGGCACTTCGTGCGAGATGCGGTCAATGATGAGGTCGTACTGCCTCTCCCAGTCGAGGCGGACGCCGCCGACCTTAACGAACTCGGCGACCACGTCGCCCCCGCCGCGCTCGTTAATGCTCTCGATCAGAGAGACGGGGAACGTCTTTTCGCGGCCGACCAGGATGCCAACTTTTTTCACGGCTCGGTTATCCTTTCGACGAAATAAGTGACGGGCGACGGGCGCGGGCAAGTGGATCTCCCCACCTGCCACCGGTCGCGTGTCACTGGCTTTATGAAAACGTGCACTCTATCCGCTCGCGCCGAGCCTTGTCAACGCGGGGGCGGGCATCCGCCGGAAGGCTTCTGGCATCAATAGTTTTGCGCCCCCGGACGGCCGCCGACGGGCGGGCGCGGGGCGGCCCGCCTGTGCTACAATTCGCGCTCAAGAGTTGGCCGACCTCTCCTCCGGCGCGCGCCACTTTAACGGGCCGAGAATCGAGAATTGAAGGAGACAGCCTCAGTGTTACGACGGTTATGTTTGGCTGCGCTGGCAGCCCACGCGCTCGCCTGCGCCGCCCTCGCGCAAGAGACCCGGCCGAGCACGCCCCCGCAGGCCCCGCCCGCCGCCCAGAAGGGCGACGGCAAGACGCCGACCGCCGAGCAGGTGGCCGAGACCGTCATCTTCGCCTACGGCGTGCGCGAGCGCCTCGCGCAGGTGCGCCGCACGGCCCTGGAGCGCGGGCGCATCACGCGGACGGCCGAGGACGGGCGCACCGAGGAGATCACCTACGAGCGCAGCTTCAAGCGCGGCGAGACCTTCGAGAAGGATAAAATCCGCCTCGACCAGCGGCGGCCCTCGGCCGAATATTCGCTGGTCTTCAACGAGGGCAGCGTCTTCGGCGTCGTCCGCGGCACGCCCTTCACGCCGCGCGAGGAGGAGGTCGCCACCTTCCTCTCCGACCGCCGCCACGGCCTCGACAAGCTGCTCCGCTACAAGGAGAGCGAAGCCGCCGTGACGCTGGCCGGGAAGGAGACCCATAAGGGCGTCGAGCTGTGGCTCCTCGACCTCGAAGACAAGGAGAAGAACCGGACGCGCTACTTCGTCAGCGCGAAGTCGTACCGCGTCCTGTGGCTCGAATACGAGGAGCCGGGGGCGGCCGGGGCCAAGCCCACCAAGTTCCGCCGCACGTTCCACGACTACCGCAACGTGCAGGGGACTTACGTCCCCTACCGCTCGCTGCTCTACATGGGCGACCGGCAGCTCGAAGAGTCGCAGGTGCTCACCGTGACCTACGGCGTGAAGCTGGAGGACGCCGTCTTCCAGCGCCCCGAGTCGGCCTCGGCCCTGCCGTAGGGACTGAAAACTTTCGCCGCGAACCGAGTTCACCGAAGCGCCGCCCGCCCGCACGCAAAATGCCGGCGGGCGGCTCGCTTTTCATAGACGGGCCGGGCCTCCTGTGATACAAAAAGTGTCCGCCCAGCACCAACATCGTTCTTCCCCGTGAAGTCGAGGGAATCATCTGATGAGTAACCGTCTCGTCGAGATCATGCGGCTCGGCCAGTCTATCTGGTATGACAACATCCGCCGCGCCATGCTGACGACGGGCGACCTCCGGCAGAAGGTCGAGGAGGACGACCTGCGTGGCGTGACCTCGAACCCGACCATCTTCGAGAAGGCCATCACCGGCTCCTCAGACTACGACGAGCAGTTGCGCGCGCTCGTCGGGGCCGGGAAGGGCGTGGCTGAGATTTACGAGGAGTTGGTCGTCGAAGACATCGCTCGCGCCGCCGACATCCTGCGGCCCGTCTACGACCGCACGGAAGGTTTGGACGGCTACGTCAGCCTCGAAGTCAACCCGCGGCTCGCCTACGACACGCGGGGGACGATAGACGAGGCGACGCGGCTCTTCCGCAGGCTCGGCCGCCCGAACGTGATGATTAAAATCCCGGCGGCGCAAGAAGGCTTGCCGGCCATCGAGGAGAGCATCTACCGCGGCGTCAACATCAACGTCACGATGATCTTCTCGATTGAGAATTACGAGCAGGTGGCCGAGGCTTATGTCCGCGGCCTCGAAAGGCGAGCCGCCGAGGGCCAGCCCGTCGGGCGCATCGCCTCGGTGGCGAGCTTCTTCGTCTCGCGCGTCGACACGGCCGTCGACGCCGATCTGGAATTCCGCGCCCGCCACGCCCCCACGCCGGAGGAGAAAAAGAGGCTCGAAAGCTTACTCGGCCGGGCGGCGGTCGCCAACGCGAAGCTCGCCTACCAGAAGTTCAAAGGCATCTTCCACGGCGGGCGCTTCGCCGCCCTGAAGGCGAAGGGCGCGCAGGTGCAGCGGCCCCTGTGGGCCTCGACGGGGACGAAGAACCCGGGGTACTCGGACGTGCTCTACGTGGACAACCTGATCGGCCCGGAGACCGTCAACACCGTCCCGCCCGCGACCTACACGGCCGCCCGCGACCACGCGCGCGCCGCGCTCACGCTCGAAGAAGGTCTCGACGAAGACCGCCGGCTCATCGAGGAACTCGCCGAGATCGGCATTGACCTCAAGGCTGTTACCGAGAAACTTCAGGCGGACGGCCTCAAAGCTTTCGTCAGCTCCTTCGACACGCTCGTCGAATCCATCAAGGCCAAACGCGGCGCGCTGCTCTCCGCCATCCACGAGCGCCTGTCGGCCTCGCTCGGCCGCCACGCCGAGGCCGTCGCCGCCGCACTCAAGGAGGCCGAGCAGGGCGACGTGATGCGCCGCCTCTGGCGCAAGGACGCCGCGCTCTGGAAGGACGACGAGGCGCACCAGCAGGTCATCAAGAACGCGCTCGGCTGGCTCAACATCGTGGGCACGATGGCCGGCGTCGAGGACGAGTTAATGGCTTACGGCGAGCGGGTCGGTCGGGAGCTGGGCTTCAGACAGGTCATGCTCTGCGGCATGGGCGGCTCGTCTCTCTGCCCCGAAGTCCTGCGGCGCACGTTCGGCCGGCAGGACGGCTATCCCGAACTGCTCGTGCTCGACTCGACCGACCCCGACACGCTCGCCGAGTTCCGCGAACGCGTCGACCCCGCACGCTGCCTCTTCGTCATCGCCTCGAAGTCGGGGACGACGACCGAGCCGCTGATGTTCTACCGCTACTGGTTCGATCAGGTGCGGCGCGACAAGGAGAACCCGGGCGAGAACTTCGTCGCCATCACCGACCCCGGCACGCGGATGGAGGCCGACGCCGCCCGCGACCGCTTCCGGCGCGTCTTCCTCAACCCGCCGGACATCGGCGGGCGCTACTCGGCGCTCTCCTACTTCGGGATGGTGCCGGCCGCGCTGCTGGGCCTCGACGTGCGCAAGCTGCTCGACCGCGCCGAGCGCGTCGTCCACGCCTGCTCGCAGGTCGTGCCCGCGCCCGAGAACCCCGGCGCGCGCCTCGGCGCGATCCTCGCCGAGTGCGCG
>JALZHT010000433.1 GCA_030860645.1 Acidobacteriota bacterium | reverse complement strand
CGCGCGCCGCGCCTCGTACCAGAGCGAGCGGGCGGTCGCGGCCAGCCCGCGCGTCGTCCGGGTGGGGCCGCGCACCACTTACCTCAAGGAAGGTCTGAGCACGGAGGACGTGATCCGCCTGCTGGGGCGTCCGGCGGAAGTGTCGGAGCGGCAGGAGGGCGGCGCGAAGGTCGTCAGCTACGTCTTCCAGCGCGGCGAGGGCCGCGTCCTCGTCGCCGAGTTCGTCGAAGGC
Organism: Acidobacteriota bacterium; assembly: GCA_030860645.1. Lineage (GTDB taxonomy): Bacteria > Acidobacteriota > Blastocatellia > Pyrinomonadales > Pyrinomonadaceae > QHXN01. The sequence goes on along the minus strand of JALZHT010000433.1, from coordinate 3,679 downwards.
CGGCTCGTCAACTCGCGCGTCGAGCCGCGCGGCGAGGGCCTGCGCGCCGAGTACGTCAACTTCTAAAGAACAGGCCGCGTACGCGGCACGCCTGTTCGACGTTTAGAGGCGGTCTTCAGACCGCCTCTAAACGTTTCGGGCCTTTCAGACGGCCACGGGCGCGGCGATGCGCGGGTGGGCCTGATAACCTTCTAGTTCGAAGTCCTCAAACTCGTAATCGAAAATCGAATCGGGTCGCCGCTTCATGCGGAGGCGCGGGGGCGGGAAAGGCTCGCGCGAGAGTTGGAGCCGCGCCTGCTCGATGTGGTTGAGGTAGAGGTGGCAGTCGCCGCCCGTCCAGACGAAGTCGCCCGCGTCGAGGCCGCACTGCTCGGCGACCATGTGCGTCAGCAGCGCGTAGGAGGCGATGTTGAAGGGGACGCCGAGGAAAACGTCGGCCGAGCGCTGGTAGAGCTGGCAGGAGAGGCGGCCGTCGGCCACGTAGAACTGGAAGAGGAGGTGGCAGGGCGGGAGCGCCATCCGATCCAGCTCGCCCACGTTCCACGCCGAGACGATGAGGCGGCGCGAGTCGGGGTTCGTCTTAATCTGCTCGATAACTCCGCTCACCTGGTCAATCGTCCGCCCGTCCGCCGCCTCCCAGCGCCGCCACTGCTTGCCGTAGACCGGCCCTAATTCGCCTTCGGCGTCCGCCCACTCGTCCCAGATCGTGACGCCGTGCTCGCGCAGATATTTCACGTTCGTGTCGCCGCGCAGGAACCAGAGCAGCTCGTGGATGATCGAGCGCAGGTGGAGCCGCTTGGTGGTGACGACGGGGAAGCCGCGGCCGAGGTCGAAGCGCATCTGGTGGCCGAAGACGCTGAGCGTGCCTGTGCCCGTGCGGTCTTCCTTGCGCGTGCCGCGTTCGAGGATGTGCGCGAGCAGGTCGAGGTACGGCCTCATGTGCCCTCCGGCGTCGGTCGTAGGAGGAACGCGAAAGAGTCCGCGGGCGCGAGGTCGCGCGGCTCGCGGCCCTTGAGGAAGAGGCGCGCGGGCCGCTCGCCGACGAGCCTGATGCTCGCGCCCTCGACGCGCAGCATCGTCCCCTCGCGCAAGCCCACGACGTACACGCCCGGGTTGGCGTAGACGAACTCCGCGAGCCGCTCGTCGCGCGTCTCGCCGTGGTGGCCGGGCAGGCGCTCGCTCGTGTAGTGCGGGTTGATCTGGAAGGGGACGAGCGCGAGCGCGTCGAGCGTGGGCGGCTCGACGACGGGCATGTCGTTCGTCGTGCGGATCGTCGGGCAGGCGACGTTCGAGCCGGCGCTCCAGCCGACGTAGGGCGCGCCCCGTTCGACGCGCTCGCGGATCGCCTCGACGACCCCGGCCGCGTACATCTCCCGCAGAAGGTGGAAGGTGTTACCGCCGCCGACGGCGAACGCGTCGGCGCGCTCGGCCGCGGCGCGCGGGTCGGCCGCCTCGTGAACCGAATCCACCTCGTAACCCATCGGGCCGAGCCTCGCGGCCACCTTCGCCCGGTAGCCTTCGTAAGTCCGGTCGACCGCCGCGAAGGGGACGAAGAGGACGCGCCGGACGCCCGGGCCGAGGAAGTCTCTGACCTCGTTCAGGAAAAGCTCGGACGGCTCGTCGCCGACGAGTTCCGAGCCGTTGCTGAGCAGGAGTAGTCTCTTGTTCGTCATCTTCGTGGTCGGGCCGCGCGCAGGATGTTAGCAGATTCAGCCGCCGGCGTGCCGCCCCGCCTGCTGAATCTCCTCGCGCAGGGCCTGCCGCTCGACGAGCAGCCGCAGGAACAGGTGCCGGCGGCGGACGAGCAGCACGACGGCCTTGAACCACCCGCGCATACCGTGCAGCTCTTCGAGCGAGCGCATCGCCACGTAGCCGCACACGACGGCGGCCGGGACGGAGGCCGCCGCCGCGGCCCAGCCCCACCAATAAAAGGCCAGCCCGGCGACGACGAGCCACGTCAGGGGCATCAGGGCGACGGCGGCGAGTATCTTGACCGTCGGCGCGATCTCGTCCACGCCGTGGCGGGGAAAGAGCCGCGCGAGCAGCCCGCACAAAAGGTAAGCGGGATAATGAAGCGCCGCGCCGGCGATGGCAAGCGGCGAGAGCAGCAGGAGGAGCGCGCCGCGCAGGAGGAAGTGGCGGAAGACGAACGCGGCCGAGTGCCTTGAGAGCGAGAGGTTTTCCGGCGCGATGCCGATGCGCCGCAATTCCGCCTCGTGGCGGAGGATGCGGGGGCCGAGGCCGCCCGCGCCGCCGGCGGACGACAGGCGGCTGACCCGGTCGGCCGCGAAGCGCCGGAGGAAGTCGAAACGCGCGGCGAGCGGCAGCCTGACGTTGATCCCCTCGTAGATGGAAGAGAAGAGCCTTTCGGCCCGGTGCGCGACGCCGAGCTGCTCTTCGTTCTCGACGTTGAGCGTCACCTCGCGCAGCGCCGCCTCGACGCGCGCCGAAAGCTCGCGCACCGCCTCGCGCGGCGGCTCGCCCTCTTCGTCCAGCACGACCGGCCCGACTTCGAGCGGCTCGCCGAAGCGCAGCAGCGCCTCGCTGCGGAACGAAGTCTTCGAGGTGTAGTAGAGGCCGACGGGCATGATCCTCAAGCCGAGCGGGCGCGCGTCCGTTCCGTCCACGTCTCCGACCGAGGCCGCGCCGAGGGCGATGCGCGCCGCGCCGGTCTTGACGGGCAGGAGCTTCGTCGAGTTGTGCGACACGCCCTCGGGGAAGAGGGCGATGCAGCGGCCGCGCCTGAGCAGGCGGCGGCACGCCTCGAAGGTGCGGCTGTTCTGCGCCATGTCCGCGCCCGCGTCGGCGCGGCGGTAGAGCGGCAGCGCCTCGACCGTGCGGAGCAGCGCGCCGATCACGGGCAGCGGGAAGAGCGTGGACTTGGCGAGGAAGGAGATGCGGCGCGGCAGCGCGGCGAAGACGAGCGCCGGGTCAATGAGGCCGTTCGGGTGGTTGAGGACGAAGACGAGCGGGCCGGCGGGCGGCACGAGGTCGGCGCGGCTCGTCTCGATGCGGCGGAAGAAGAGGCGCAGCGCGACGCTCACGGCGGCGCGGACGAGCCGCTGCGCGGGCCTCCCCTTCCGCCGCCTCAGCAAGTCGAAGAGGCGCAGGACTCTCACATCCTCCGGCATCGCCTGTCATGGTCGCAAATGCGCCCCCGATTCACAAACAAGCTAAAGGGAATTTTTGATTTGCGATTGGAAGTCGTCAGTTATCAGGTATCAGTTAAAGACAAACTGGCAACTGAGAATTAAATCAAAAATCGCCAATCAAAAATCAAAAATTTCTTTCCCGGCTTGACGGCGTAGACTCTCCGGCTCCACATTGACACTACTGACCACGAACGAAGAGGAGTTAACACATGATTACCCGACGACCGGCGGAGGAGCGCGGGCGAGCCGTCGGAGATTCTGTTGTTCGACCTCGCGTGAGAAGTGAAGGCCCCGGCGGTTCTATAAGAGAGCCGCCGGGGCCGATAGAGAATTTTTTTCGCCTTTGAAGAGGCCGGGGCCGTTACTTCCTGCGCCGCGATTTCCCGGACTTGAGAAGCGTGCGGAGCTTCATCCTGGCCTTGTGCAGTTGCGACTTCGAAGTCCCCACCGAGCAGCCCAACAGCCGCGCCACCTCCTCGTGCTCGTGCCCCTCCACGTCGTGCAGGACGAAGACCGCGCGGTAGCCC
>JALZHT010000432.1 GCA_030860645.1 Acidobacteriota bacterium | reverse complement strand
GCTCAAGGTCGCGCGGCCGGAGGCGGTGATCGAGCCGCCGCGGCTGGGCTACGTTTACACGCAGCCCGCGCGCCCGACAATCGAGGCGGAGCAGGTCGTCAGGCGGGTCGAGGAGAAGGAGGTGGTCGAAGTCGTGAGGCGCGAGGTCAGGACTCTCATGCGCTCGTCTTCGGCGGCCGAGAGTTTTACGCGCGCCGACTTCGCGGCGATTACGGATCAGGTCTACGGCGCGCTCTCGCGCCGCCTCCTCGCCGAGAGGGAGCGGCTCGTGCCGCGCGCCTGAGTGTCGAAGGCGGCGCCACGCTGAGGTGGGAAGATGCCCGCGAGCAACACACAACTGAACAAGCTCAAGATAAAGAACACGGACAACGACGACGAGTTCGAAGTCCTTTTCAACCCGACCGAATACACCGTCGAGGACGCGAGCAAGTGGCAGGAGCAGAGGTCGGGCAACCGCAACAGCCCCGAGCTTCAGTACACGGGCGGCGACCGCCGCCGCCTCTCGATGGAACTCTTCTTCGACACCTACGAGAAGAACGAAGACGTGCGGCTTCACACGGGCAAGCTCGCCCGGCTGTTCGCCGTCACCACGGACGGCAAGAACAAAGGCAAGCGCCCGCCGACCGTGTTGCTGATGTGGGGGAAGGAGTCCAAGGAGACGGGCTTCCCGTTCAAGTGCGTGCTGGAGAGCCTCAAGCAGCAGTTCACGCTGTTCAACGGCGAGGGGACGCCCGTCCGCGCCAAGTGCAGCGTCAGCTTCAAGGAGTACGAGCTGCCGGCCGAGGAGGAGAAGCGCGAGCCGCGCCGCCACTCGTTCCCCGTCACGACCTACACGGCGCGCGAGGGCGACACGCTCTCCAGCATCGCGGCGGCGGTCTGGGGCGACCCGACGAAGTGGCGCGTCATCGCCGACGCTAACGACCTCGACAACCCGCGCCTGGTGAGGCCGGGCCAGTCGCTCATCATCCCGGCCATCGAGTCGTAGGAGGAGTCAGGCAGTGGCCGACCCGGCGCTTGAGAAGGAGAGGGACGCCCCGAACTTCAAGGTCCTGGCGGGGGGCGGCGAGCTGCCCGTCGAGACCGCGCTCGACATCCTGGAGGTGCAGGTCAGTCTGTACGCGGAGGGCGCGAGCGCCTTCACCATCACCTTCAACAACTGGCACTCGGAGAGACAGGAGTTCAAGCTCGTGGACGCCGACACGCTCAAGGAGGGCACGGAGGTCGAGGTCAGGGTCGGCTACGTGGACTCGCTCGCGAGCATGATCGTCGGCGAGGTGACGGCGCTCGAACCCGAGTTCCACGTCGGCGAGGCCCCGACCCTCAAGGTGCAGGGCTACGACCGCCTCCACCGCTTCCGGCGGGGCCGCCGCACGCGCTCGTTCACGAACATGAAGGACAGCGACATCGCGGCGCAGATCGCGGGCGACCTCGGGCTCCGCTCGCAGGCGGACGACACCTCCGTCACGCACGACTACGTCCTCCAGAGCAACCAGAGCGACATAGACTTCCTGCTCGCGCGCGCGCGCCGCATCAACTTCGAGGTGACGGTCAAGGACAAGACCCTCAACTTCCGCAAGGCCGCCAGCGACAACAGCAAGGTCGTGTCGCTCGAATACGGGCTGACGCTCAAGTCCTTCTACCCGCGCCTGACGACCATCGGGCAGGTGAGCGAGGTCGTCGTGCAGGGCTGGGACTTCAAGACGAAGGAGGCCATCGCGGGCACGGCCCGGCAGGGCGACCAGGTCAGCAAGATGGGCCAGAAGCTCGGCGTCGCCATCGCCGAGGACGCCTTCAAGCAGTCGAAGGCGGTCGTCGTCGACCGCCCCGTCTTCAGCGAGGGCGAGGCCGCGCAGATAGCCAAGGGCAAGTTCAACGAGATGGCCGCGGACTTCATCAACGGCGAGGGGGTCGCCATCGGCAACACCGCCCTGCGGGCCGGCGAAGTGGTCGAACTCCTCGGCCTCGGCCGCCGCTTCAGCGGCCTCTACTACGTGACGGCGGCCACGCACGTCGTCAACCACACGGGCTACACGACCCGCTTCAACGCCGCGAGGAACGCGACATGAACCTCCTGGAACTGCTCACGGGCGACGACGACGACCGGGCCGCGCGCGCCGGCAAGTTCTACGGCGTGGTCGTCGGCGTCGTCACGAATAACCAGGACCCGGAGAAGCTCGGGCGCGTGAAGGTGAAGTTCCCGTGGCTCGCCGACACGGACGAGAGCTCCTGGGCGCGCCAGGCCGTCCTGATGGCGGGCGGCGGGCGCGGCACCTTCTTCCTGCCCGAGGTGGGCGACGAGGTGCTCGTCGCCTTCGAGCACGGCGACGTGCGCTTCCCCTTCGTCCTCGGCGCGCTCTGGAACGGCGTGGACGCGCCGCCGCGCGACAACGCGGACGGCAAAAACGACGTGCGCGTCGTCCACTCGCGCGGCGGCCACGAACTCGTCTTCAACGACGCCGACGGCAAGGGGCGAGTCGAGATCAAGACGAAGGCGGGCCACCAGATTCTGCTCGACGACGCCGACGGCTCGGAGAAGATCACCATCAAGGACAAGAGCGGCGAGAACTCCGTCGTCCTCGACTCGTCGCAGAACTCCGTGGCCGTCGTCGGCAAGACGAAGGTCAGCATCAAGGCCGAGCAGGTCGAGATCGAGGCCACCTCCTCGCTGACCATCAAGTCGCAGCAGATGGAGATTTCGGCCAACTCCTCGATGACGGTCAAGTCCAGCTCCATGCTGACCATCCAGGGCTCGACCGTGAAGATTAACTGACGGCGCGGCGCGGCCGCGCGCAGGTCGGCCCCCGGGCCGGCGCGAAAGGAGAAAAACGCCATGCCGCCAGCGGCGAGGATGGGAGACGCGACGAGCCACGGCAAGCCGCTCAGCCCGGGGCCGGGCAGCCCGAACGTGCTCATCGGCAACAAGCCGGCCTGGCGCGCCACGGCCGACTTCCACGCCTGCCCGCTCTCTATCCCGGCGACCCCGCCGATACCGCACGTCGGCGGAGTCGTCTCGATGGGCAGCACCAGCGTCTTCATCAACAACCTGCCCGCCGCGCGGCAGGGCGACACGATCATGGAAAGCGGGCCGCCCAACAGCATCGCCGCGGGCGAGCCGACGGTCATCATCGGCTGAGGCGGGTCGAATCGTCGCCGGCCGGCGGCGCGGGGGTTAGCTTTCGGATGAGCAAAGAGTTTCTAGGCAGGGGTTGGAAGTTCCCGGTCGAGCTGGACGCGACGGGGCGGATAGTCCTCTCGGATTACGAGGACGACGTGCGCGAGTCGATCTACATCATCCTGATGACGGCGCACGGCGAGCGGGTGATGCGCCCCGACTTCGGCGCGGGCCTCCACGAGTTCGTCTTCGGCTCGATGAGCGCGACCGCGATGGGCGCGATGCAGTCGGCCATCAAGGACGCGCTCGTGAAGTGGGAGCCGCGCGTGCAGGTGCTCGGCGTGAGGGTCGAGGCGGACGCCGGCGAGGTCGGCCAACTCCTCGTTGACGTTGACTACCGCGTCCGCGTCACGAACAACCGCTTCAACCTCGTCTTCCCGTTCTACCTCAAGGAGCGTGCATAGAGATGCCGAGGCCGACACCCACCATCGACGGGCGCGACATGGATGCGATACTGCGCGAGGTGCGCGCGCTCGCGCCCGCCTACGTGCCCGAGTGGGACGCCGCGGCCGAGGCGGGCGCCGGCGCGGCGCTCCTGAAGGTGTACGCCAAGCTGCTCGAAGGGCTGGTGCGCCGCCTCAACGACGTGCCCCTCAAGAACTACATCGCCTTCCTCGACATGCTCGGCGTCCGTCTCCTGCCGGCCCAGCCCGCGCGCGCGCCGCTTACCTTCTTCCTCAGCGCGGGCGCCCGGGACGCCGTGCCGGTCCGGCGGCGGTCGCAGGCCGCCCCCCCCCCC
>JALZHT010000431.1 GCA_030860645.1 Acidobacteriota bacterium | reverse complement strand
GGCATGGCCCGCCTCTCAGCGTCAGCCTGATGAGTGCCGGGCGCGTTTGGCTTACGCGCGAAAATCCAGCATCATAGACGCCACGTGTCGCGTACAGAAGAGAGAATGTTGTCAGCGTGCCCGGTGCGGCGTCCATGAACGATCTGCGAAAGTTCGCGCGGTACTTCCGCCCCTACAAGAAGTCGCTCGCCTTAGGCGTGCTCTGCATCCTGGCCTCGGTCGTCATCGGGCTGCTCGTCCCCTTCTACGTCGGGCTGGCGGTTGACGACCTGCGGGCCGACCCGACGTGGGACAAGATCACGCGCTACGGCCTGCTCATCCTCGGGGCGAGCCTCGTCAGCGGCCTCTTCCTCTACTGGCAGCGCCGCATCCTCATCGGCGTGTCGCGGCACATCGAATACGATCTGCGCCAGGACTTCTACGCGCACCTCCAGCGCCAGCCGCTCTCCTTCTACCACGAGCACCGGACGGGCGACCTGATGGCGCGCGCGACGAACGACCTCGCGGCCGTCCGCCAGTTGGCCGGCCCGATGATCATGTACACGCTCCAGACCGTCTTCATCGTCCTCCTCATCCTCCCGCTGATGCTGAGGATCAGCGTGCGCCTCACCCTCCTGCTCTTCGTGACGATGCCGCTCGTCTCCCTGACGGTGAAGTTCTTCGGCCAGCAGGTGCACACCCGCTTCGAGAAGATTCAGGAGTTCTTCGCGCAGATTTCGGCGCGCGCGCAGGAGAACTTCTCGGGCGTCCGCGTGGTGCGCGCCTACGCGCAGGAGGGGCCGGAGGTCGCCGCCTTCAACGCGCTGAACCGCGAGTACGCGCAGCGCAACCTGCAACTCGTCCGCATCTCGGCCGTGATGCGCCCGCTCCTCCAGTTCGTCATCGGCACCGGCTACGTGCTCATCATCTGGTACGGCGGCCTGCTCGCGGTGCGCGGCGAGATCACGACGGGGCAGGTCGTCGAGTTCATCCTGTATTTGACGCGGCTCATCTGGCCGCTCATCGCGCTCGGCTACGTCGTCAACCTCTACCAGCGCGGCACGGCCAGCCTCAAGCGCATGAACGCCGTCTTCGCCGTCCTGCCGACGATCAAGGACGCGCCCGGCGTGAGGGAGCAGCCGCCCGTCCGCGGCCGCATCGAGTTCCGCGGCCTGACGTTCGCCTACACCGACCACGCCGCGCCCGTGCTGAAGGAGATCAACCTGGTCATCGAGGCGGGTCAGACCGTCGCCTTCGTCGGGCGCACCGGCTCGGGCAAATCCACCCTGATGAACCTCATCCCCCGCGTCGTGGACGCGCCGCGCGGGACGGTGCTCGTTGACGGCGTGCCCGTCGGCGACTACCCGCTCGCCCAGTTGCGCGCGGCCATCGGCTACGTCCCGCAGGAGACGTTCCTCTTCAGCGACACGCTCGCGGAGAACATCGCCTTCGGCGTCGAGCGGGCCGAGCGCGCCGAGGTCGAGTGGGCGGCCGAGATCGCGGGCCTCGCGGAGGACGTGCGCGGCTTCCCCGAGGGCTTCGACACGCTGGTGGGCGAGCGCGGCATCACGCTCTCGGGCGGGCAGAAGCAGCGCACGGCCATCGCCCGCGCCGTCCTGCGCCAGCCGCGCATTTTAATTCTCGACGACGCGCTCTCGTCCGTCGACACCTACACGGAGGAGAAGATTCTGGGGCGGCTGCGCGGCGTGATGCGCGAGCGCACGAGCCTCATCGTCTCGCACCGCATCTCGACCGTCCGCGACGCCGACCTCATCGTCGTCCTCGACGAGGGGCGCATCGTCGAGCGCGGCACACACGACGAACTGCTCGCCCTCGGCGGCGAGTACGCAGACCTCTACGAGCGGCAGCTACTTGAAGAGGAGTTAGCGGCGAGCTGAAAAGGCCGTGAATCGTCAATCGTTTGAGCTTTAATTCGGCTCGCGATTTACCACCCACGGAGAGTGTCGCTCGACCGCGATTCACGATTCACGATTGACGATTTAAGAGATTTTATGTCCGCGGCAGCCCAACAGTACCACGAGGAGGAGGCGCTCAAGAAGTTCGACCGCGGCGGCGCGCGGCGGCTCCTGCGCTACCTGCGGCCGTACAAGCGCCTGGTCGTGCCGGCGCTCCTGCTGACGCTCCTGGTCAACGCGCTCGGCGTGCTGGAGCCGAAGTTCTTCCAGTACGCGATTGACTGGTACATCGATCCGAGCCGGGCCGAGGTCGCGGCGCTCGCGGCCGACGAGCGCGTCCGCGGCGTGGCGCTCCTCGCGCTCGCCCTGCTCGGCGTCAAGCTCTTGCAGTTCGCCGTCTCCTACTTCCAGGCCGTGCTCCTCCAGTCGGTCGGCCAGCGCGTCATGTACGACCTGCGCGCCGAACTCTACGAGAAGTTGCAGCGGCAGGAGGTCGCCTACTTCGACCACAACCCGGTCGGCCGCGTGATGACGCGGCTCACGTCGGACGTGGACTCTTTGAACGAGCTGTTCACCTCCGGCGTCATCGAGGGCCTCGGCGACGTGGTGATGATCTTCGCCATCATGGCCTTCATGTTCTGGATGGACTGGCGGCTGACGCTGGTCGCGCTCGTCACCGTCCCGCTGCTGTTCGCGGCGACGACCTGGTTCCGCAAGCACGCGCGGCGCGGCTACGACCTCGTCCGCACCCGGCTCGCGCGCATCAACTCCTTCCTCCAGGAGCACATCTCCGGCGCGCAGACCGTCCAGATTTTCAACCGCGAGGAGAAGTCGCTGCGTTACTTCGCCGCCGTCAACGGCGACCACCGCCGCGCGCACATCGAGACCATCTTCTACTACTCGGTCTTCTTCCCGCTCGTGGACTTCATCGGCGCGCTCGGCGTCGCGCTCATCATCTGGTACGGCGGCTGGCGCGTCATGCAGAACACGCCGACGCGGGAGGTGCTCTCCATCGGCGCGCTCGTCGCCTTCATCCAGTACTCGCAGCGCCTCTTCCAGCCGATCCGCGACATCTCGGACAAGTACAACGTCTTCCAGGCCGCGCTCGTCGCCTCGCACCGCATCTTCCGCACGCTCGACCTGCCCGTCGCCGTCACCTCGCCCGCGGAGCCCGTCAGGCGGGGCCGGGCGCGCGGCCGCGTCGAGTTCCGCGACGTGTGGTTCGCCTACCAGGAGGACGAGTGGGTCTTGAAGGGCGTCTCCTTCGAGGTCGGGCCGGGGCAGACCGTGGCGCTCGTCGGCCACACCGGCTCGGGCAAGACGACGATCACCAACCTCCTGATGCGCTTCTACGACGTGCAGCGCGGGCAGATTCTTTTGGACGGCGTGGACGTGCGCGAGTGGGACTTGCAATCTTTGCGCGAGAACTTCGCCGTCGTCCTCCAGGACGTGTTCCTCTTCAGCGGCACCGTCGAGGGCAACATCCGCCTCGGGCGCGAGGACATCACCGAAGAGCGCGTCCGCTGGGCCGCGCGCGAGGTGCACGCCGACCGCTTCATCGAGCGCCTGCCCGAGGGCTACGCCTCGGAGGTGCGCGAGCGCGGCGCGGGCCTCTCGGTCGGCCAGAAGCAGCTCATCTCCTTCGCCCGCGCGCTCGCCTTCGACCCCGCGCTCCTCATCCTCGACGAGGCGACCAGCTCCATCGACACCGAGACCGAGCAACTCATCCAGCAGGCCATCGAGCGGGTGCTCCGCGACCGCACCTCCGTCGTCGTCGCCCACCGCCTCTCCACCGTCCAGCGCGCCGACCGCATCCTCGTCCTCCACCACGGCGAACTCCGCGAGCAGGGCACCCACCAGCAACTCCTCGCGCTGCGCGGCCTCTACTGGCGGCTCTACAAGCTCCAGTACGCCGACGACTCGCGCACCGACGCCCTCGCCGACCCCGAGCGCGGCGGGCAGTTGCAGTACGGTGACTGACGGGGATGTCGGGCGGTCGTGAGGCCCGCGGAGGTGGGCGGGGGGGGGG
>JALZHT010000430.1 GCA_030860645.1 Acidobacteriota bacterium | reverse complement strand
CGGGTGCTGGGGAGAAGAATTGTCTTACCCAGCACCCGACACCTAGAACCCAGCACCTAGATTTTGATCTTCAAAATCTTCCGAATGATGAGCATGCCGGTGATCTGGAGGCCGACGGCGGCGAAGAGCAGGTTGTGGCCGCGCGGGTCGCTCCAGAGGACGCTCATGTAGTCGGGGTTCATGGCCGTCACGGTGACGGCGACGAAGATGGGGAGGCCGCAGAGAATCCAGGCCGACATGCGCGAGCTGGTCGTCAGCGTCTTGAGGTCTTCGAGGATGCGGAAGCGCTCGCGGATGGTGTAGGAGACCTTCTCCAGAATCTCGGCGAGGTTGCCGCCCGTCTCGCGCTGGATGAGGATGGCCGTGACGCACAGCCGCAGGTCTAAGAGCGGCACGCGCTCGCCGAGGTTTTCGAGCGCGAGCTTCAGCGAGAGGCCGAGGTTCTGCTCCTCGTAGGTCTTGCGGAACTCGGTGGCAATCGGCTCGGGCATCTCGGTCGCCACCATGTGGAGCGCCTCGGCGAAGGCGTGGCCCGCCTGGAGCGCGCGGCTCATCAGTTCCAGCGTGTCGGGGAGCAGCGCGAGGAAGGCGTGCAGGCGCTTGCGGCGGCGGTAGACGACGTGCAGGAAGGGCACGGACGCGGCGACGAGGCCGCCCCCGGCCATCAACAGCTTCGAGATGGTCAGCATCGAGACGGCGAGGGCCGCCAGCATCCCGGCCATCAGCGAGAGCATGACGAGGCGCGAGACCGTGATGTGGAGGTCGGCCTGGTCGAGCATCCGCCGCAACCCGGTCGCCACGGGGACGCGGCCGAGCACGCGGCTGAGCGCCGGAATCTCGCTCAGCAGTTCGGCCCGCGCGAGCTGCACGTCCGGGTCTTCGGTGTGCTTCGTGTAGAGGAGCGCGTCGGAGAGCCGCTGCTGCAAACGCTTCCGCTTCGCCTCCGACTCGCGCGTCGCCAAAAGGTACGCGCCGAAGACGGCGAACATGCAGGCCAGGAAGACGACGAATGGAATCATAAAGCACCAGTTTCGGGTTTCGGGTTTCGGGTTCCGAGTTTGTGTAACGAGTGTTGAGTGACAGGCTGTGACAGCTTTTTAACTCGAAACCCGAAACTTATTGGTCTTCGAAGAAGACTCTGGGCAGTTGCATGCCGTAGGCTTTGAGGCGTTCGGCGAAGCGGGGGCGGACGCCGGTCGGGCGGAAGCGGCCGATGACCTTGCCGTTGGAGTCAACGCCCTTGCGCTCGTACAGGAAAATCTCCTGCATGGTGATGGTCTCGCCCTCCATGCCGGTGATCTCCGAAATCGAGGTGACGCGGCGCGAGCCGTCCGAGAGGCGCGCGACCTGCACGACGAGGTTGACGGCCGAGGCCACCTGCTGGCGCATGGCGCGGTCGGACAGCCGCATCCCCGTCATCTGGATCATCGTTTCGAGGCGGGCCAGCGCGTCGCGCGGCGTGTTGGCGTGGATGGTCGTCAGGCTCCCGTCGTGGCCGGTGTTCATGGCCTGGAGCATGTCTATGGCCTCGCCGCCGCGCACCTCGCCGATGACGATGCGGTCGGGGCGCATCCGCAGCGCGTTCTTGACGAGGTCGCGCTGCGTGACTTCGCCCTTGCCCTCGATGTTGGCGGGGCGCGTCTCCAACCGGACGACGTGCGGCTGTTGCAGTTGCAGCTCGGCCGAGTCCTCGATGGTGACGATGCGCTCGTCGTGCGGGATGTAGGCCGAGAGCGCGTTCAGCAGCGTCGTCTTGCCCGCGCCCGTCCCGCCGGAGATGATGGCGTTGAGGCGCGCGCGGACGCACATCTCGAACATCTCGGCGATCTCTTTGGTGACCGCGCCCTTCTCGATGAGCGCCGCCATGCGCAGCGGGTCGGAGCCGAAGCGGCGGATGGAGAGGACGGGGCCGTCTATGGCGAGCGGCGGGATGATGGCGTTGACGCGCGAGCCGTCCTGGAGGCGCGCGTCCACCATCGGCTGCGCCTCGTCAATGCGGCGGCCGACCGTCGAGACGATGCGCTCGATGACGCGCATCAGGTGCTCGTCGTCCTTGAACTCGATGTTGGTGAGTTCGAGCTTGCCGCCGCGCTCGATGAAGATGCGCTTGGGCGAGTTGACGAGGATGTCTGAGATGGAGGGGTCGGCGAGCAGGGGTTCGAGCGGGCCGAGGCCGAACAGCTCGTGGCGGACTTCGTGCACCAGTCGCTCGCGGTCGACCGTCGAGAGCGGCGTGTTCTCGGCGAGCAGGAGGTCTTCGGCGAGCCGCGCCACCTCGTTGTGTAGTTGTTCGGGTTCGAGCTGGCCGAGCTTGGTCAAGTCCATCCGGTTGATGATGGCCCGGTGCAGCCGCGCCTTCATCTCCTGGAAGAGGTTCGCGCCGCCCGCGGCCTCGTCGCCGGGGCCGCCCCGGCCGAAGAGCGCCGCGCCGTTCGGCACCGTCTCGCGGATGAGTCTTTCGCGGAGTGACATGGCAGTGAAAAGTAGTCAGCAGTCAGTGGTCAGTAGTTCGGGATTGAACGCCGAACAGCTTCGAGCGCGGTTGTTTCTTCAGCCGACGACTGTTAGTTGGTCGCTGATAGCTTTGTCGGCCGACTTCTCGCGGCGGAAGATGGAGCCGAGGAGGCGGCGGCGCGGCGCGGCCGGGCCGACGGGGCGGGCCGCGTGGCTGAAGTGGGCGGCGATCTGGCGCAGCTCCATCGCGATCTTCGAGGCCGGCTCCGACTCGACGAGCGGCTGGCCGAGGTTGATCGAGTTGACGGCCGTCCGGTAGTCGCTCTGCACGTAGCCGGTGACGCGCTCGCCGAGGTAGCGCTCGACCTGCCGGAGGTCGAGGTCAATCTGCTTGCTGAAGCGGTTGACGACGACGTGCACCTTGTGGCGCGGGTAGCCGAGCCGGTCGAAGATGGCGAGCGAGCGTTGGGCGCTGCGGATGGCCGGGATGTCGAGCGTCAGGACGAGGAGGATGTCGTCGGCCTGGTCGAGCGCGGCGAGCGTGATCGGGTCGAAGGTGTGCTGCGGGTCGACGACGACGTAGTCGAAGCGCTCGCGGAGGATTTCCAGCACCTCGAAGACGTGCTCGGCCTCGATGTCGTCGGCCGAGTCGGCCTCGCGCGGCGCGGCCAGCAGCGAGAGGTTCTCCGTGTGCGGCGTCAGGTAGCTGCGCAACAGCGAGTCGTCCACGCGCTCGCGGTTCTCGACGAGGTCGGCGACCGAGAACTTCGGCTCGACGCCGAGGAAGAGGCCGAGGTCGCCCGCCTGCAAATTCAAATCAACGAGCGCCGTCGGGCGGTTCAGCGCCGAGGCGACGTTCGTGGCGACGAAGGTCGTGCCGCAGCCGCCCTTCGAGGAGAAGACGGCGACGACCCGGCCGCGCTGCTTCGGCGCCTCGGGCCGCACGGCGCAGAACTCGGCCGTCCGCTCGTAGACGGTCTTGAACTCCTCGGGGCGGACGGGCAGGCGCAGGAACTCGCGCGCGCCGGCGCGCAGGGAGTGCAGGATGAGGTCGGGCGAGGCGTCGCGCGAGGCGCAGATGACCGACACCTGCGGGTTCTCGCGGGCCACGCGCTCGACGATGCGCAGCTCGTTCTCGGGCGACCCGCCGAGCGCGATGATGAAGGCCGAGGGCTTGAGGCGGCCGATCTCGCCGACCACCTGCTCGGCGTCGTCGCCGCCGGCGAGGACGCGCGCGCCCTCCTGCCGCGAGAGCGCCGCGCGCAGCTCGCGGAAGTTTTCGAGGCCGCTGCTGAGGATGACGAAAGTTAACTGTTGACTCACTGTTCTTCCCTCACTCGCGTGCAGGATTTCAGACACCCGCGCACGGAATTTCTCTCCCCCGCTCGGCGGCCCGCGTCAGTTGCACTTGCCGGCCCCGTTGGGGCGCATCGGCGGCACGCAGACGCAGCCCGTCGAGACGTTCTCGCC
>JALZHT010000429.1 GCA_030860645.1 Acidobacteriota bacterium | reverse complement strand
CTTCTCATCGCTTCACAGGCCCGGCGGCGGGCTGCGGAGAACTCCCGCGTCTTCGGCCCGGCCCCGTTCATACGGGGCGACCCGGGTCGGTTAGACGCCGCCGATGTTGTTGACGGTGCCGGAAACGTCCGTCCCGTTGCCGCTCACCAGGTTGTTGCCGATGGTCTCGAACGTCCCGCCGGTGCGCTGCCGGAAGCCGAACCCGTCGTTGTCCGTGGCCGCCGAGTCGCTGACGCGCATCCGGCCGCCGCCCCTCGCCTCCATGCCGCTGCTGGAGTTGCCGCGCGCCACGCTGTGCGTGACGGTCAGCGCGCCGTTGTTCGACGCCAGGAAGCCGTCCTGGCCGTTGTCGGCGGCGGTGCAGCGGTCGCAACTGGCGGTTGCGCTGGGGGAACCTGCCCTCACCCCGTCGAAGCTGTTCCCCGACATCACGCTGTCTGTGATGGACGCGTTGATGAACCCCGTGTCGAAGTTCACGCCGTTCCCGTCGTTGTGTAAGAACTTGCTGCCGCTGACCGAAACCGTCGCGGCGTCCAGGGCGAGCTGAGCGCCCACCCTCCCCGCGACGACGAGTTGCGGCCCGAAGACGTGCAGGCCGCCGGCCCCGTTGTTGCTCGAGATGGTGTCGGTGATATGCAGTTGGCTCCCGGCCTGAACGTCGTAACTGATGCCGGCGTTCCCGAAGCCGTCAATAACGCAGTTCTCGATGCGCACGGAGGCGGCGTCGGTGACGCGGATGCCGGCCTGCGTGGCGCCCGCGCCCATCAGCCTGAGGTGGCGCAGGCGGACGGTCGCCCCCGGCGCGTTGATGTGGATGCCGATGCCGGAGACCGTGGCGACGGTCGCCTGCACGCCGTCGGCCGAGATGGTGATGTTTTTCGTGATGGTCACGTTCGGCCCGTAGCCCGCGTTGTCAATCACCTGTAGTTCAGAGCCGTCGGGCGTGGCGTCCACGCCGCGCTGCATGGAGCGGCAGGGCGCGGGGCGGGTGCAAGGGTTGGCGTCGTTGCCGGTCGAGGCGACGAAGCGGATGATGAACTGTGCCTGCGCGACGCTGTGGAGCGCCGAGACAGCGAGGCACAGAAGAACAAGACGAGACGCTAGGCAGACTACTTTCACGCGTGTTCTCCTTAATTTGAGGCTACAAGGGCGGCGATGGAGCGGCCGCCTAGAGTGACTATTGGGTTGCGACGGTGAAGCTTGCCGCAATGACAAAAGTCCGTCGACGGAGGGTTCCGCGGGCGGAGGCGCGCCCTCCTGACGGCCTTTACCGGATTAGAAGATCGGAGTGCGTGCGAAACTTTACACGGGCCATCGCGACAAGTCAATTACGGCCGACTTGACGACCCCACAGCCGCGCGCGGGCGCTCGCGCCGCGTGCCGCCGGAGGCGTCCGCCCTCAAGGGGAGACGCCCGCCTCTTCGCACAGCCGCGCGTACAGGTCTAACACCTCAGCGCCCGCGCCGGCGTCGCGCAACTCGCGGGCGGTCAGCCGCTCGTGGCGCAACTCGCCGGAGATGACAGCGCCGCAGCGCGCGAGGGCCTCGTCCGAGCACGGCGCCCCCAGGAACTTCAGCACGCGCTCAAGCTCGGCCCGAGGCCGCGTGAAGAAAGAGTCGTAGTGCGTGACGATGCGGCGCTCGGGGCTTGTGAACTCGACGACGCGCCGGTTGTAGGTCGCCCACAGCGCGAGCCAATGCTCCGCGGGGAAGAAGTTGCGGGGCCTTAGTCGCAGCTCGCCGGTCGCGCGGTCGAGCGCGCGCCACAGCTTCACCCCGAGCCGCGAAGAGGACACGCGCGGCCAGTTGGTGCGGATGACCTCGTCGCTCCTGCGCTCCAACGACCGCACGACTTCGAGCGGGTGCCGCAGGCAGACGACCGCCCGCACCCCCGGGAGGAGGTCGAGCCAGAAGGGGAACGTCAGGCAGTTGCGCGGGTCCTTCCAGCCCCACCAGGGGTGGCCCGCGAACTCCCCCAACAGCCGCCCCGCCTTCTCCTTCTGCGCGGAAAGTCTCGCCAGGCGCGCGTAGGCGCGGGGCGGCGGCGGCGCGGCCCACCACCCGCCGAGCCGCGCGAGCACCTCGTCGTTGAGCGCGAGGAATTCGCGGTTCTCCCAGTGGCCGTCCGGGTTCCCGAGCCGCGTCGCCACCAGCCCGCGCTCCGGCCCGAGGTAGAGGCCGGCCACGCGCAGCATGTTGGCGACCATCGAAGTCCCCGAACGGTGCATCCCGGTGATGCAGACCGGCGGGGCCGCGTCTCTCATCGTCATAGACTTGTTAAGACCCTGCGGACGACGCCCGCCCGCCGGCGACGAGCGGCCGCCGCCCGCCCGCCCTCAGCCTGCCCGCCCCGGCGCGCCCTAACAGCCCGTCCACCTGCCCCGCGACGCACGCGCGGGCGAAATCCGCACGCCCCTGGAGGCCCCTCACCAGGACTTTCGCCGGGAGTTCGCAGAGCGACGAGAAGAGGGCGTAAAACGCGCGGTGATACCAGCGCCCGTGTTTGCGCACCATGTACAGGCGGTTGCGCTGCATCAGGTAGCCGACCCACGCCGGCTCGGGCCGCGGCTCCCTCTTGTGCCGCACGACGACCCGCCGGTCAACCACGGCGGCGAGGCCCTTCGCGCGCAGTTGGAAGCCGAGGTCGGCCTCGTCGAAGTACATGAACAGGTTCTCGTCCAACAGCACGCCGGCGGCGAGGGCCTCCGCCGTCAACAGCACGAGCGCCCCGTGCACGCAGAACACCTCCGGCCCGCCACCCGCCGCCGCGCTACGCCACCCCATCCGCGAAAACCACCGCGAATAACTCCCGCCGCCCGAGGCGCGCCACTCGCCTGTGTAAGGGTTGTACTCGACGCCGCCGACCGCGCCCACGGCCGGCCGCGCGCGCGCGGTTTCCACCAGGCGCTCGACGGCCGTTTCGTCAACCTCCACGTCGTGGGTGCAGACGACGACGTAGTCGTAGCCCTCGCCGAGCGCCTGCCGGAGCGCGAGGTTGGCCCCGCCCGTGTAGCCCGTGTTCGCCCGAAGCGCCCTGATGTCCAGGCCGGGGAACTCGCGCGCCGCCGACTCCGGCGTGCCGTCGGCCGAGGCGTTGTCAATGAGTTGCAAGTGGTATGCGGGATAGGTCTGCCGGGCGAGGCAGCGCAGGGCCTCGACGGTCGTCCGCGCCGAGTTGTGGCTCAAGACCGAGACGAGGACGCGCGGCCGGCCCCCGGCCTGACGCTGCCCCGGGGCGGCCCCGGCGTGTGTGATCTGGCTTCGGGACATTGTTCCGTGAGGGGAGGGGCGCGCGAGGCGGTTCAGCGACGGGGCGCGGCCTCCGCCCTCCCCTCTTTAGCCTCCAGCGCGGCTTCGAGCAAGCGGCTCATCGCCTCGAAGCGCGTCTGCCAGTTGCCGGAGGCGGCGACCGCGCGCCGCCGCTCAATCGCCTCCCTGTCCTTCGGCAGCCGCAGCGCCTCCTCGATGGCCTCCAGGAAGCACTCCGGCTGCTCGTCGCTGGCGAGGACGACACCGTGCTCCGGGTTGAAGCGGCGCACCGCCGGGAGGTTGGTCGAGACGACGGGCTTGCCGACGGCCAGGTACTCGTTGAGCTTGGTCGGGACCACCGTGGCGGTGTACTCGTCGAGCCGGTAGGGGATGATGCACACGTCGAAGTCGCGGATGTATTTGACCAGTTCGTTGTGCGGCTTCTGCCCGAAGAAGCGGACGTTCCGAAGCCCCCGCATCTCGCCGCCGGCGGCGCGCAGTGGCCCGATGAAGGCCCAAGACCAGTCGGGGCGCAGGCGGGCCACCGCCGCGATTAAGCGCCAGTTGATAAGTTCGGGGTTGGCTCCGACGTAGCCGATAACCGGGCGCGGCGGCTGTTTGACGCCGCAGCCGCCTCCCGCGTCCGGCCCCTCGCGCCCGCTGGGGGCCGCCCGCCCGGCGG
>JALZHT010000428.1 GCA_030860645.1 Acidobacteriota bacterium | reverse complement strand
GGCCCCGGCGGCCGAGGAGAAGACCGAGTTCGACGTGATCCTCCAGGCCGCGGGCGGCAACAAGATCAACGTCATCAAGGTCGTCCGCGAGATCACCGCGCTCGGCCTGAAGGAGGCCAAAGACCTCGTCGAGAGCGCCCCGAAGGCCGTCAAGGAGGGCGTCTCGAAGGAAGAGGCCGAGGCCATCCGCACCAAGCTGGCCGACGCCGGCGCGACCGTCGAAGTCAAGTAACAACCGCAGTCAGGAGTCTAGAGTCTGGAGTCCGGAGTCAAAACCCTCCTCTGACTTGAGACTTTAGACTCCCGGCTTGAGACTTTCGCGCCTTGACAGCGTCGCCGCGGGGCGTCTAATGTAGGGGAGTAGTGGGGCACAGTCGTTACTCCCAATTAGTTTGAATAGCGTCAACCGCTTTCTCTCGGTTCAAAAGAAGCGGTCAGAGACCCGTGCGCTCTGGCCGCGCTTTGGCGTCTCTAAAAATATTTTAGATTTTGGATTGGCGATTTTTGATTCGGCCGCCAGGTCACAGGGCCTCTGCTCCCACCGGCGATTGACCACCGGCGGCGGGCGGCTAAATCCAAAATCGCCAATCCAAAATCGCCGATCCAAAAGGAATTCCTGATGTCTGCCAATCCCGTTGATGCCAACCCGTTCGCGAATCCGCTCCAGCAGGGCGCGGTCGGCTCGGGCCGCCGCACGAGCCAGCCGCCCGCGCGCCACGACTTCTCGAAGATCAAGACCTCGGCGCGCATCCCGAACCTCATCGAGATTCAGCGCGACTCCTACAACCGCTTCCTCCAGATGGACTTGCTCCCGGAGGAGCGCGAGGCGACGGGCCTCCAGGCCGTCTTCCGCTCGGTCTTCCCCATCGCCGACTTCCGGCAGACGGCCGAGCTGGACTTCGTCGAGTTCCACATCGGCAACTGGCAGTGCAAGTGCGGCCGGCTCGAAGGCTTGCGCTACCTGCGCGCCAACTGTAAGGAGTGCAACGCGCTCGTCAAGGTCGACCCGCTCGTCCCCGGCGAGACGCTCTGCCACAACTGCGGCACGTTCAACGCCGTGCGGCCGACGCTGTGCGACAACTGCGGCGAGCCGGTCGGCCTCAAGCACAAGCACGACCAGCAGGAGTGCCAGGAGCGCGGGATGACCTACAGCGTGCCGCTCAAGGTCAAGATCCGCCTGACGGTCTTCGACAAGGACCCGGAGACGGAGACCAAGTCCATCCGCGACATCAAGGAGGAGGAGGTCTTCTTCGGGGAAATCCCGCTGATGACCGACAACGGCACCTTCATCATCAACGGCACGGAGCGCGTCATCGTCTCGCAGCTCCACCGCTCGCCCGGCGTCTTCTTCGAGAAGGCCCCGGTCTTCCTGGCGAAGGTCATCCCGTACCGCGGCTCGTGGGTCGAGTTCGAGTACGACCAGAAGAACCTGCTCTACGTCCGCATCGACCGCAAGCGGAAGTTCCTCGCCTCGATCTTCCTGCGCGCGCTGGGCATCTGGCTCAACCCGCAGTTCGACCCGAAGGGCTTCGCCTCCGACGCGCAGCTCGAAGAGGCCGTCAAGAACTCCTCGTTCTCGGACGAGGACATCCTGCGCGCCTTCTACATCGCCGACGAGGTGCGGGCCGCCGACGGCCGCCTCTTCGTCCGCGTGCGCGAGGACGGGCCGACCAACCTGGTCGGGATGAAGACCGAGCACGACATCAAGGGTCGCGGGGCGAGCGACCCCATCCTGAAGGCCGGGAAGAAGATCACGCAGTCGGCCATCAAGGACGTGCGCCGCGCGCACATCCAGGAGGTCGAGGTCGACTCGCAGCAGTTCGACGGGGCCTACGCCCTCGCCGACGTGGTCAACACCGAGACGGGCGAGGTCATCGTCGAGGCCAACAACGAGATCACCCCGGCGAAGCTCCAGGAGATCGTCGAGGCCGGCGTGGGCGGCTTCACCGTCTTCTTCCCCGAGCGCGACGACCTCGGCAACGTGCTGGCGCAGACTTTGAAGAAGGACGTGATCACCAAGCCCGTGGACGCGCTCCTCGAAATCTACCGCAAGATGCGGCCGGGCGACCCGCCGACGGTGCAGACCGCCTACCGCCTCTTCGAGGGCATGTTCTTCGACGAGCGCAAGTTCGACCTCTCGCGGGTCGGCCGCCTCAAGTTCAACATCAAGATGGGGCGGCCCGAGCGCGACCGCATTGACGACCCGCTCCTCTCCTCGCAGGACTTCGTGCAGGTCATCTCGTACCTGCTGAAGATGCGGCGCAACCCCGTCGAGTTCCTGGCCGACGACATTGACCACCTCGGCAACCGCCGCGTGCGCGCCGTCGGCGAGCTTTTGGAGAACCAGTTCCGCATCGGCCTCGTCCGCATGGAGCGCGCCATCAAGGAGAAGATGTCGATCCAGCAGGAGATGCAGACGACGATGCCGCGCGACCTCATCAACGCCAAGCCCGTCACGGCCGCGGTGCGTGAGTTCTTCGGGTCGAGTCAGCTCTCGCAGTTCATGGATCAGACCAACCCGCTCTCCGAGATCACGCACAAGCGGAGGCTCTCGGCCCTCGGGCCGGGCGGCCTCTCCCGCGAGCGCGCCGGGTTCGAAGTCCGCGACGTGCACCCGACGCACTACGGCCGCATCTGCCCCATCGAGACGCCGGAGGGGCCGAACATCGGCCTCATCTCCTCGCTCTCGTGCTTCGCGCGCATCAACGAGTTCGGCTTCATCGAGTCGCCGTACCGCAAGGTCGAGGGCGGCCGCGTCGTCGAGTACGTGCGCGTCATCAACGGCGGCGACACCAAGCTCAAGCCGGGCGACCACGTGCTCGAAGACGAAGTCCTCAAGGCCAACCGCAAGGTCGGCGCCGACGGGCGCAAGGCCGACTACGAGCCGTACCCGTTCTACCTGACGGCCTGGGTCGAGGACAAGCACGTCATCGGGCAGGCCAACATCGAGCTCGACGAGGACGGCAACATCGTCAACGAGCGTAACGCCTCGCGCAAGGCCGGCGAGTTCATGACCTCGCTGCGCGAAGACATCGAGTACGTGGACGTGAGCCCGAAGCAGCTCGTCTCGGTCGCCGCCTCGCTCATCCCGTTCCTGGAGAACGACGACGCGAACCGCGCGCTGATGGGTTCGAACATGCAGCGCCAGTCGGTGCCGCTGCTGCGCGCCGAGTCGCCCTACATCGGGACGGGGATGGAGCAGGTGACGGCGCGGGATTCGGGCGCGGTCGTGGCCGCGCGCCGCGACGGCATCGTGGACTACGTCGACTCGGAGCGCATCATCGTCCGCGCCGACCACAACGTGGACGGCACCATCTCGCGCGAGGTGACGGCCGACATCTACACGCTGACGAAGTTCCGCCGCTCGAACCAGAACACCTGCATCAACCAGCGGCCCATCGTCCAGATCGGCGAGCGCATCGTCAAGGGGCAGGTCATCGCCGACGGCCCCTGCACCGACCGCGGCGAACTCGCCCTCGGCCGCAACGTCCTCGTCGCCTTCATGCCGTGGCGCGGCTACAACTTCGAGGACGCCATCCTCGTCTCCGAGCGGCTGGTGAAGGACGACTACTACACCTCGATCCACATCGAGGAGCTGGAGATCGAGGCCCGCGACACGAAGCTCGGGCCGGAGGAGATCACGCGCGACATCCCGAACGTCGGCGAGAACATGCTCCGCGACCTCGACGAGAGCGGGATCATCCGCATCGGCGCGCAGGTCAAGCCCGGCTCCATCCTCGTCGGCAAGGTCACGCCGAAGGGCGAGACGCAACTGACGGCCGAGGAGAAACTGCTCCGCGCCATCTTCGGCGAGAAGGCCGGCGACGTGAAGGACGCCTCGCTCGTCTGCCCGCCGGGCATTGACGGCACGGTGGTGGACGTGCAGGTCTTCACGCGCAAGGGGCAGGAGCGCGACCAGCGCTCGCTCTC
>JALZHT010000427.1 GCA_030860645.1 Acidobacteriota bacterium | reverse complement strand
GGCCGTACCGGCCGGCTCGGCTGGCCTGGTACGTCGAGCGCGTGGAGGCCGCGCGCGCCCTGCTCGAATCCGATTACGCCGCCCGGCACACGTTGACGACGCTCGCGCGCTTCGCGGGGATGAGTCCGTTCCACTTCGCGCGGGTCTTCCGGGAGTTCGCCGGCACGCCGCCCCACCGTTACCTGATCCGCGTCCGCCTCGCGCGCGCCTCCGAGAGGTTGCGCGACGGGGCCGGCGTGACCGACGCCTGCTACGCCAGCGGCTTCGACAACCTCAGCCACTTCATACGCCTCTTCCGCCGCGCCTACGGAGTCTCTCCCTCGCAATTCGCGCCGGCTTCGAGCGGCCGGGGGGAGAGGGCGACAAGTCGGCGAGGCAGAGCGTGGCCCGCCTCCTCACAACTCATCCAACCGAACGCGCCGATAGATGGCGCTGTTGATTGAACGGACAACCGGGGTGCTCGCGTCACGTTAGGAGAACTTCTCTCATCACCACGGCCAGGTCGCGCAAGGCGCGCTCTCCATCCCCGGCGAAGGCGGAGCCGTGCATCGCCGCGATAGTCCGGGGTTTCAGGTCGGCCAACCTTTGCAGGGTGCGGTCTGTGTGCTGCGTGTAAGGCATATAGTTCGCGAAAGGCCCGGCCTGATATTCCACCAGGGTCTTCCGGACACGCTCCATCACACCCGACTCCGTCAGCGGTTCAACGTCGCCGTTCTGGTGGAACAGGTCGGAACTAAACAGAGTCTTATTCTCCTCCTCGAAGAGCAGCCCGGCCTCCCAACAGTGCGGCACGTGCGGCGTGTGCAGCAGGCGGAAGCGGTATCTCCCCGTGCTCAGAATCTCCCCGTCGGCCATCCCCACCGCCGGGCGGGCGGAGAAATCGTTGACGCTGACGAGCGCGCCGACCGTGCTACAGACGGGCTGCGCGGCCGGGGCCAACTGGAGCCACTCGTTGAGCGCGCCGCACTCGTCGGCCTCGAAGTGGCTGAACCCCAGCCACCGTATTTGCGTGGGGTCAATTACGCTCGCCACCGCCTCGCGGACGAGGGGGAACATCGCCCGGTGTCCGGTGTGAAACAGTAGCGGCTCCTCGTCCCTGACGAGAAATTGATTAAACTGCATGTCAATTTCCGGGACGTAGGTCGAAATGCGGTACACATCAGGGGCGATCTCCGTAACACCCATCTTCTTCCTCCCAATCCACCGGTTTGCAATGCCTCTGACTCCTAACGCGGAATTCCTGCCGGGTTTGAATTACGTGCCCGGCCTGTAAGCCCGCCGGCGCCCCGTTCAAGGAGACGTGACCAGGGGCAATTCAATGAAACTGGCCTGGCCGGGCGCGTGGTAGACCCGCTGTGTGGCTTTCCGGTAGTCCCCCGGCTTGGCCCAGAAGATGCTGGGGACGAAGGTTTGCGGGTTGCGGTCGTAGAGCGGGAACCAGCTCGATTGCACCTGCACCATGATGCGGTGGCCCGGCAGGAAGACGTGGTTCGCCGTCGGCAGCGCGAAGCGGTAGAGCAGGGGCTTGTCGGGCGGGATGGGGTTGGCCGTCTCCAGGCTCTCGCGGTAGCGGCCGCGGAAGATGTCCGCCGCGACCATCAGTTGATAGCCGCCCATGCGGGGCTGGCCGGCGACCTCGTCGGGGTAAACGTCTATCAGCTTGACCACCCAGTCGGAGTCCGTGCCGCTGGTGGAGGCGACGAGGTTGGCGAACGGCCGCCCGCTAATCTTCACCGGCTCGGTCAGGACTTCGGAGACGAACGCCGAAACGTCGGGGCGGCCCGACGCCTCGCGCTGGTCGTCCACCAGCCACTCGGGCCAGCGGCCGTCGGCGGCGCCGACCGGCCGGATGGGGCGCGGGCGGAAGGGGACGGGCTTCGCGGGGTCGGAGACGTATTCGGCGAACGCCGCGCCCTCCGCCTTCGGCGCGGCGAACCCGGCCTTCAAGCCGGCGGCGAGGTAGAGCGGGGTCGGGCGCACCGTGCAGCCGCGCGGGCAGCCGGCCGGCCAGGCGGGCAGACGCCGCCACGTGTTCGTCCCGGTCTCGAACGCCACGACCGGCGGGAGGTCGGCCTTCGGCGCGCCGTCCTTCAGGTGCTGGTCGAGGAACGGGCGCAGGATTTCGCGCCGGAAGGTGAGGGCCGTGTCGCTGTTGAATCTCAACGCGCCAAGCGCGCTGCCGTCCCTGATCATCTGGCCGTGATACCAGGGGCCGATGACGAGGAACACCTTGTCGTTGGCCTTGTCCTTCGGCTCGATGGCCTCGTAGACGGCCGGCGCGCCGTAGATGTCCTCCTGATCCCAGAGGCTGTGGACGAGCATCACCGGCACCTTGAGCGGCTGCGCGGCCAGAATCTTGTCCATCGCCTGCTCGCGCCAGAAGGCGTCGTAGGTCGGGTGTTCGAGCAGCTTGCGCCAGAACCCGACCTGCTCCAGCCCGCGCAGTCGGCCGAGTTCCCCGGCCGACCCCGCCTGCATGAACATGTCGTAGTCGTCGAAGTGGCTCGTCCACCACTTCACCTCCGATTTGCGGGTCGCCTGCTGGTCGTAGATGAAGGGCATCATCTGCTGGCGGAAGGCCCCGTTGTGGAACCAGTCGTCGCCGAGCCAGCCGTCCACCATCGGGTTCATCGGCACGGACACCTTGAGCGCCGGGTGCGGGTTGACGAGCGCCATCAGCGGCAGGAAGCCGTTGTAGGAGATGCCGAGGATGCCGACCCGGCCGTTGCTCTCGGGGACGTTTTTGACGAGCCAGTCAATGGTGTCGTAGGTGTCGGTGGAGTGATCGACCGGCGTCGGGTTGAGCGGCCCGCTTAAGGGGCGGTTCATCACGTAGTCGCCCTCGGAGCCGTGCTTGCCGCGCACGTCCTGGACGACGCGGATGTAGCCGCCCTCGACGACGACCTCGGTGGCGTTGTCGTAGCCGAAGAGGGCGGGGCCGAGGTGTGAGCTTTCGGCGTGGGTCGTGAGCGCGGTGGCGTCGTAGGGCGTGCGCGTGAGCAGCAGCGGCGCGCCCTGCGCCCCCTTCGGCACGAGGATGACGGTGTGCAGCCTCACCCCGTCGCGCATCGGGATCATCACGTCGCGCCTGACGTGGTCGAAGCCGTGAAAGGTCGGCTCAAACTTGGCCGGCGTCTCGCTCTGCGAGGTGGCGGGCGCGGCCGGCGTCGGCGGGGGCGTCTGCGCGGCCGCCGGGACGAGGAACAACGACAGGGCGGCGAGCGCCGTCAACGTGCGAACGCTTTTCATGGTCATCGGTCAATCACCCTCGTTAGAGTTTCTCCGAAGTCGCAGGGTATCGCGCAAGTGAGCTATAAAATAGTGACGGGCGGGGCCGGCACATTCTACCGATGATTCTTAAAGCGTACAATTTCAGAAAAGTATGACGCTGTGGGCGGAAAAACCGGGGGGCCGCGCCGCGGCCGGGCGGCGCGGCCGTGTCGCAGACTTCCTGGGCTTCGAGAGGAACGTGCTCGCCTCGTCGGCGGCGGTGCTCCTGCTCGGGATGGGCGAGGAGCTTTGGAAGAGGTTCCTGCCCAAGTACATGGAATCCCTCGGCGCGGGCGCGCTCGCCGTCGGCCTCTTCGGCTCCGCCAGAGACTTCTTCGACGCCGTCTACCAGTACCCGGGCGGCTGGCTCGCCGACCGCGTCGGGCGGCGGCGGGCCTTCCTCGTCTTCATCGGGCTGGCGTCGGTCGGCTACCTCGTCTACCTGCTCAGCCCTTCGTGGCCGTTCGTCTTCGCGGGCCTCGCCTTCTCGATGGCGTGGCACAGCATGGCCGGCCCGGCGGTCTTCGCCGTCATCGGCGACGCCCTGCCGAGGGAGCGCAGGGCGATGGGCTTCACCCTCCAGTCCATGCTGAAGCGCGTGCCGATGGCGGCCGCCCCGCTCGCCGGCGGGGCGCTGATCGCCGCCTACGGCGTCCAGGCG